>JAQUNW010000038.1 GCA_028717385.1 Dehalococcoidales bacterium
TGTAATCATCGGCATTGACTACTGCCTCGCTGAATTCACCACTTATTGTCAGGGTATCTCCAGTGTTGCCTGTAATAATGCCGCTGCCTTTTCCGGTAACTGTAACCATTCTGCCAATGTAGGCATCTGCTCCCCAGCCCGCCCCTGCATGAACTACTGTCGAAATAGAGCCGCCGGTTGCCACACCTGAGACATGGGCGCCACCGATGGAATCGCTCTCATATTCAGTTGTGCCGGTGCTTTCAAGGTCCAATACATTGAGAACTTCGATTCCCAGCTTGCCGGTAACACTGCCAACATTTTTCATAGCAGCATATTCGTTGACCACCGGAGTCATGCCGGGGTAGCCTTCGGCTGCATCAATTGCAAAAATCAGAGAATCAGTGTTTCCGCCATCTATGGTCAGGTCGAGGGTGCCGGCTGCAAACTGGTTGCCGGTAGAAGTTTCGGTGTCCTGGAAGAATGCCCAGGTGCCTCCGCCTACGAGGCCGATAACCATCAAGGCTACGATTGATAAACCAAGAATCTTTTTCATTTTTTTTCTCCCTTTAATTTTTTTAATGTTGGATTGTTTAACTGTATTTACACTTCTCATTTTTTAAACCATCTCATACGCAACCTCTCTCCTTACTCCTGATAAATTTTTTATTACTGTTTTTAAAGGCAACTCCGCACGGGGTAAAACATAAAAGGGGTTGCCATGAAAATAAATTATACAGTCGTCTTATGCAACACCTCCTTGACAATTTCCTTGAATATCAAACCTAAAAAGATAATCGCCGGCACAATGACAACAACGTACCAGCCGATTTTGGTATGCATGAAATCGACCAGATAACCCAGTTTGGGTACTTTAAATATATAAGTTCCTACGATTTGAGAGCTTTCTACCGGAGTACTGTCAGGTTCTTCTGTAGCATCCCCTTTGGTAATATAAGAGCCGTCCTGCAATGACACGATCCGATGGGTAACCAGTTCATTACCGTAACGGAAGGTGATAATTGTTCCGGGGCCGATACCGTTGCTGAATAATCCGTCCGGCGGGCCTATGAGAATAAGGTCGCCCATATTGATAGTCGGCGTCATGCTTTCGCTTTTCACCAGATACATATCGTATTTCGGTGAAAAATAAATAAAAGCCAGGCCTGCTATCACAAGACCCAGTAATATAGATATAATCCAGGTAAATATTTTCACTTAATTATTTATCTGGATTATATACGCTAAGCATAAGAGGCATCCAGTTTTTCCACCTTTTTCACATCGTATCCTAATGCCTCGAACACCTAGCCGATGGTGCATTCACCCACGATTTTTTCCCGCCAGAAACGGTCAGGGAGCACAATGTAGTGATTGCACCTGCCTTCTTTTACTTTTGTCACATAACCGGATTCGGTGAGATTGTCGATAATAGTGTTGACACCCCTTATACTCATGTTGGTACCCGAAGCTTTACTTCCATGAACTGGTTTGTAAAAATATTCTGGTTTCAAATTTTTTATAACAATAATAATAGTTGTTACTAGTAAAATATAACATAACTGTTGTACTATTTGCAATAGAAAATTGATCCATCAAACTTAAAAGGATAAACAATCACTGAACTATTTGTCAAGAATTATTCTGCAGGAATTATTCTGCAGGTTTGCCACAATACTGCGCACCTCAGCAAGGTCGATTGGTTTGGTTATATATCCAGAATGATGAGGTTTGGCGATTGAGTACAGGCGATATTCAGGGCTTCTATGCCATCTTTAGCTAGTATTACCTCGTAACCTTTAGGGGTGAGTACTGCTTCCAGCAGGCGACGGCTCATTTCATCTCCATTTGCCACCAGTATTTTTGCTTTATGGTCTTCTATCTTTATCGCTTCTGTTTAAAACAACTAACCAATTTTGCCGTTTGTATAATTCAGTGAAGTAATTTCTGTCATGTGATTATGCCGGCTGATCAGCCTTGTTAAGCATTTTAGCAGTAACCTGTTTATTGATAGGCAAGGTAAAAGAGAAGCGGCTTCCTTTTCCTTCTCCTTCGCTCTCTACCCACAGCTTGCCTCCGTGCATCTCGGTTAAACGTCTGGATACAACCAGCCCTAATCCTGTCCCCGGTGTTTTGTCGGTTGTACCACCATGTATTTGGAAGAAGTTCTGAAACAATTTTTTGGTCAGCGGGTTTTATACCAATTCCGGTATCCGACACGCTGATAATAACTTCGCCATTTGTTTTCCTTCCCTCAACAGTGATAGCCCCGCCATCTGGAGTAAACTTGGTGGCATTCGAAAGGAGATTATATATGATTTGTTTGACCTTTCGTTCGTCGGCTTGAATTTCCACTTCGTCAATCTCGGTCGGGATTTTTAAAGAAAGGCTTATTTGGTGTTTCGATGCTCTTTCCCTGGTCATCACCATGCTGCCTTCCAGCAATTCCTTAATGTTTATTGCAGACATTATTAATTCCTCTTTGCCGGCTTCGATTTTGGAAAGATCCAGAATGAGTACACCATCAACCATGCTCTTGAATATGGCCGCATAAGCAATCGGCTTGATATCAAATAACTGAAAGCGGGATAATTATCCCCAGATATAGAGCCGGGCCGGAAATCCCGGTATTGATGAGCAAATTAGCAAAGTCTTCCAGCCAGCCCACAAAATAATCTTCTTCCTGGTAATAAATAATTTTTAGTGTTTCCATTAAAAACCACCTGCCCCAAATGCGGTTCGTCATCTCTCCAATCAGTATATTTAAAAAACATGCATAAGCAAAAAGCCTTACCCGAGTTTTAACTCATACACCTGTTCGTTGACTTCGGTGCCCCAGGTAGTTCCCAGGTGCTGCTCCACAACCTTAAAGCCGTGCCTGGTATACAGATGGCAGGCAGCACCGAGCCCTTCGAAACTCCACAGAAAAACGCGCTTGTAGCCCCGGCTGTGGCAAAAATCCAGAGCGGTTTCTATCAGCCGGCTCCCTATGCCTTCTCCCTGTCGGCTTTCAGAGACAATAAACCACCTCATATGCGCTCCTTGGCTTTCGGCATGGATTCCATCGAGAGCTATAGAACCTTCAATAACACCATCAACGGAAGCGGTCCAGAAACCATCTCGGTTACAGTCATACCTTCGGATGAATTCTGCCAGTTCGGAGGCTACTTTAGCCTCGAAGAATGAGTTGAAGCCCCAGTGCCTGGCATAGTATTTGCCATGCAGTTCGGCTACCCTGCCAATTGAACCGGGTATGTACCCTTCTGTTATCTCTATATCCGGCACGTTCATATGATTATTTTAACCATAGGCAGCCCTTAATGCCAACAGCCAGTCTCTAGCACATAGTTGCATTATGAGGAAGTATTCTCAAAATTCATATTGACACACCACCAATTCGGTTATATATTTCATAAAGGATTAATATCAGGCAGGAGGATGGCGATGCAACCAGTCAAGGATAGCGAGAGAGTAAACAGAATGCTTGAAAAGGGGCAAACCACCATACTGGACCCCTCTACCGGATACAAGTACAGTATTACCGCCTGTTGCCCTGCGGATGGCAGTTTTTCTTCAATTTCCGAGATTGAAAAAAGCGGAGAAAGCATAACCAGAACAGTGTTCAGATGCCCCCAATGCGCAAACCCGTTTGAATCCAAGCCGGAAGATATCTATCTTTGGTAAAAAGACTCTAGCCTGTATAGCAGGCAAAGCCTACCGTACCGGTACCAACAGCGTATCTCATAACCGTGCTGAGTTCGGTCACCCAGAGTTCCCTGCAATTGAACTCGGCGGCAATACGCTCCTGAAGCTTCCTGACCTCATGCTCAGCGCGAGCATGCATCACCACGAAATGCACCGCTTGTCGCCGACCGAATGCCTGAACAATCGCACAATCCCGGCTAATACTTTCGTTGTGATTCAATACTATGCCTGAATAAAAAGTAACCAATCCAATAATGGAATTCTTGCGTCAACTCGGGTAAACTGCTGCTTGCCACAGGAAAACACTGTATTATGGGAAATAAATCAAAAGAACTGATAAACAAACTGATACATGCCTCGCGAGCGTGGGCTGTGGGAGATGAAATCGACGCATGTCAATTAGCAGGGTTGAGAGAAGAAGCTATCAGGATAAACCACAAACACTATTTCCAGAATATTCCCGTTTATCGCAAATTGGTACTCGAAGAAGGATTGGGAGAGAATGCTGATGTTGCTTCTATCAGGAAAAGACTGATGCTCTCTGCTGATATTTTCAAGAGCTATGACCAGGCATGGCTGGATGAAGCAAACTTCTCCCGAATGACCGATTGGCTTTCCGGCATCTTCCACCGTCGAATTGATATCGACCCTTCTTACCTGAAAACTATGGACGAATGGATCGATGAGCTCGGTAAGGCTGGTATTCATGTTGTTTACAGTTCGGGAACCTCTGGAGCATTCTCATTTGTTCCCAGAGCGCTGGCAGATCGGGAATTATCCCGCAAAGCAAATACCAGCTATCTTTCACCACTTATTGTCAATCGGCTTACAGGAGCGTATCCCGGCTGGCTGGCAAAGTCTGCTATCCGCCTGATACCGCTGGAAAAATTAACGCGGATGATAACTGCCAGGAGTTTATCCGGTTTTGATGCTGCCTTCCTTGGCTTCCGCTGCGGGCGCATGGGTAACCAGGCACTCATCGAAGAACTCGCCCCGCTTTTCAACCAAAATTATTTTCTGTATGACACGGCTATTACCGGCACAGCTTTGCGTTGCCTGCGGCGCGGCTGCCAAACACAGCAAGAACACCGGCTCGTCAGAGAACTGAAAGCAGTCACTATTGAACACAAGGAAGCCGGTTATCTGCGCATGCTGGATAACCTCAAGCAGTCAACACGTAACGGCCGTAAGGTTTTCATCTTCGGAGCACCTTATCAATTTATGGAGCTGGGAGAGGTTATTGCCAGACACAATAAACGGCTAAACCTGAAAAAAGGCAGCCTGGCATTATTTGGTGGATGATGGAAATCTTTTACCGGTATTGAATTGAGCCGCCAGACCCTGGTAAACATGGTTACTGATACTCTTGGGGTGCCATCGGAAATGGTTCTGGAAGGGTATTCCATGACAGAGGTCAACGTTCTGATGCTGCGCTGTAAAGAAGGCCGCTTCCACATTCCACCACTGATAGAGCCGGTAATTTTTAATGATGAACTCGATCCGCTGGAAGGAGAAGAATTAACCGGAGCTTTCGGGTTTCTTGATCCTCTTGGAGTATCTTGCCCGGGCTTTATCATCAGTAGCGACCAGGTTACCCTGACATACAAACAATGCAGTTGCGGGCTATCCGGCCCATCCATAACAACTATCGGCAGGCTTCCCGGCAGCGAAATCAAGGGCTGCGGGGGCATTATGGGTTCTATGCTGGCTTGAGGAGGGATGCGCCATGGAAAAATTGTACGGTCAGAACACCTTGCTTACATGTAAAGATAGTATTATACGAGTGCCCTTCCTTGTTAAAGGCAACCTGGTAACACCACCGGAGATTACCCGCTCGCAGATCGAATCCGCTTTTAAACAATTTGACCGGAACGCCACATGCATTCACCTGGCCGGCGCGCAGGTGCTACGCGAACCGATTATTGATCGCAATACCATGAGATACACCGGTGATTACATCTATCAGATCATGCCGCAAGTTAACGCCCGCGAGCTGATAGAAACCGATTTCGATAAACTTGCCTCCGAGCTTTATTTACTCAGCGTGGAAGACATCTTATGCTATATGGAGAATATTCTGGATGGAATCCTGGCCAACGGCAGCCTGTTGGAAAGTGTACTCGAAACATTGCGCCTGACCTCGGAATGCCCGTATACCTTTCTTCGTGAGTGGGCTGTATCTCTCACCTCTTCGTTCGACCGGCTAACTGCCCGGCGCATCATAGATAGTGAGCTTTCGTACATGGGGCAGCCCGGAAGCATTTTCCTGGATGGCTGGGCAGAAGCAGATTTCAGCAGTGAGGGCCAGGAAAAGTTATTTGTACGTGCTATGCCGACCCGTCAGCTTCATATTACTGCCGGTAACGCTCCAGAGGTACCAGTGGTTTCAGTTCTTCGAGCGGTCCTTACCAAATCCGCCGCTGTGATAAAGTTGCCCTACGGAGCGACTGCGGTCGGGGCGTTATTATCACTGGCAGCAGCAGCCGGAGCACCCGATCATCCTGTCACCAAGAACCTGTCAATCGTCTACTGGCCAGGCGGTGAAGAGAGTATCGAAAATGTTCTATTCGGACCGGGTTCTTTTGACAGGATAGTAATCTGGGGCTCACCAAACGCCGTATCATCAGTAAGATCCAGGACGCCTTTTACAAAAGTATCGAGCTTCAATCCACGGTACGGAGTCAGCCTGGTCGGCCGTGAAGCCTTTGAAAATGATATTGAAGCGGTAGCGGAACACACAGCGCGTGACGTTATGATATACAACCAGAAAGCTTGCACTTCTTCCCTGGTGCAATACGTCGAAGGTACTCTTGAACAGGCGGAACACTTTGCCAGATTACTGGCAGCAGCGCTCGAACAGCATAACATCAAGGCTCCCGGCTTCACACCTCCATCCGCCACCGGGCAGATTAAAAGAATGAGACGGGGGAAATATGCTGCTGGAACCTGGTGTATAAATAACTATATGGGGAACTATTCATCTGGAACAGTGGTTATCCCCGGCGAGTTCGATATCCTGGACCATCCCATGTGCCGGCTTGCGATCATACGCCCGGTAAGTTCTCTTGATAATGCCTTGAAATATATGAGCCAAAACGTCTCTACAGCCGGCGTCTACCCTGAAGACAGGCGGCTGGAACTCAGAGACAGGATTCTGGCAAGGGGCGTCTCCAATGTCCTGCCACTGGGAGAGTGTGGGAAAGCTTACCCCGGAATGCCGCATGATGGAGTACTTGCCCTCAATGAGCTGGTAGACTGGAAGATCAGTTAAATTAACGTACCTATTGCTAGTTCTGGCACTGGGATTGAATGGCTGGGCTTGATTTCACTAAACCCCGATATGTAATTTGGATGAGAAAAGGTTTAAAGTCCTCTCAATTTTCCCTGGATCAGAACCGCTTGTCACGTTTTTATCAAATCTAGTCAAGGGGATTTGTTTATCATTTTTTTGCCATTAGATGTCACAGGTCTATGAAACAATGAAGGTGTATGATACACTGGCTGAGGTTAAAGCTAGATTTGGGAGATCGCCAACACCCAACATACCGAATACAACTGCTTCTGACACCGCATGGTTCCCGATGGCAAATCAAAAAGGAAATCATACAATACAACAAAATATAACAAACTCAATGTTGCAGATTGGAGCAATAAGACAGGACAAGCATGGAGAATTTTGTTATTTATAAACTTATATTTACATGCGAAGCTATCACAGATATTAGTTTACCAAGCTACAGCGGTTCCAGTTTACGCGGCGCTTTCTTTGAAGCATTGCGGCATGATTTCTGTCTTAATAAAAACATGGCGACATGCCTTCACTGTCCTACCTCTGAAGTCTGCCCAATTTGCCGGTTGGTGGCAACAGTGGAACACAGTAGTGAACGCGGTGCAGAAATCCCGCGGCCTTTTTCCCTGCAGCCAATCATCAAGGATAATGCCAATTTCAAACCCGGGCAGCCTTTCTCTTTTGGTATAACTATATTTGGGCAAACCCTCGCGTTATTTCCTTATGCAATCCTGGCTATCCAACGTATGGGACAAACAGGTAT
>JAQUNW010000039.1 GCA_028717385.1 Dehalococcoidales bacterium
CCTGCTGCTTCCGCAATCTTGGCCTGTTCGGGATTGACCACATCCATGATGACTCCGCCCTTAAGGCTCTGGGCAAAGCCTGTTTTATCTTTCCATGTACCGGTATTCATATAATAGTTTTACCTCTACTCCGGGTTAATATGATATTTTACTATTGGCTGCGCTGGCGGGGCAAACTTGCGCCGGTTATTCTACCCTGCAGAATGCTCCCAGCAGCACGGATAACATTATAGCAGCTTGCCGTTTGTATAGTTATCAGGAAGACCTGGTTTGAACCCTTGCCCTAAAAACAATCATTCAAAAAACAGCGGCCAGTAATATTTGATAGCAGTTTCATCCAAACGCTGATTGAGCTTTTCTATGATTGCTGTTTTATCGCCTGGTATGTTGATAATGTATGGTTCAGGGGTCTGTCTTAGAGGTGCAACCTTCAAAATATTTTCCCGGGTACAGTCATTTGTGCGGAAATAATACAAGGAAGGAGAGTATTCCAGACGGGGGTGGTTATCCGTATTTAAGTGCTTGGTTCCGGCATATGTTTTCAGGCTGTTTCCTTCCATTACAAAGCAGCTGAGAAAATCAAAGGCATTGTTAATATTTAACTTGCGCAGCTCATTGGCAATTATTGGCTGGCTGATTTTTTGTTCGAGTATTTCGTAGTCAATCTGCAGCCTATCCATTGAACCAACCAGGAGGAAATAGTTACGAAGCGGGGTAAACCAGAGAGAGGTATTTGGAAAAACACTCACAAAGGTATTTACAGTAATACCGATTTCTCCTGGGGAAAGCAGATGAAATGGAAGCCACTGCACCATCAATCCATCCTCAGTCAGTCTCTGACGGCAATCACGATAAAACTCCTGTGAATATAGGTTTCCACTCCCAGCACTTTTTGGAGAGGTGGCGTCTACTGAAATGACATCGTAACGCTGTTCGGTCATATGCAGATAATTGCGCCCATCTGCAAAAACCAGATTAAAAATTGGAAGTTCGAACAGGTTATGATTAATTTCGGGCAGCAGACGTGAAGCCTGAGCAACTGATGGCACCAGTTCTATAACATCCAGTTTATTAATGTTGTAGCAGGTGGCAGCCCATGATGATCCGCCAGCACCTAATCCAATTATGCAAACATCCGCATTGTCCTTCTGGCTGAGGAGCAAGGGCGTGTGCCCTAACGCCAACTGGATGTCCCGGTGGCGTGGTGTTGTAGAAGCAACCGGGAAACCATCGATACTGAGATAGCGATAACCAGCTTCATTAGAATAAACCTTTATCGTACTGCCGATACCTTCATCGTAGAAGATTATCGAATCAGTTTCTTGTTTTTCGACCTGGGAAGAAAAAACCAGATTTCCGGGAGTAAGAACCAGTATACTGGTAAGGATAAATGCACAAGTCGGTGGCAGAACTGTTTTTATCTGCATTTTAAACCCGGAACCCGGTTCACATCCGAGTAGTAGTATTCCTAGCATCATATATGCAGCAGTGATTGCAACGGTGCTGTGATAAACACCTAAAAACGGTATAAGGATAAAACCAGCCACCAGAGATCCTGCTACGCCTCCGATGGTGTTAATAGCGTAAATACTGCCAACCGTTTTTCCAACGAGTTTTGGCCTAGTGGAGTATATCTTTGCTACGAGCGGGAAAGTCATTCCCATTAGCAGGGTAGGAATAAGCATTACCAGGAAAGAGCGGAAGAATCGGATAGATGCCCACTGCCAGTATGCTTCGGGTTGAAATAGATTGAGAGAAATACCGGCATCAGCCCCAAGATTAATAAAGACTGGCACCGAGACAACTCCGCTGATTCCTATTCCGAATATGATAGCGCCTAACCAAAGGAAAGGCCGCTTGAGTTTATCTACAAAGTGTGCCATTACAAGAGATCCTGCGGCAATACCCGTTAAAAAAGCGGCTAGCATTGTCGTGAAGGCTTGGGCAGTATTATCCAGGATAAATATCAGGGAACGTGTCCACAATACTTCCAGCGCAATTGAACAAAAACCAGCGATGCCAAAAGCAACCAATGCCAACTTGGCTTGTCTGGTTGAACCGATAATTTGTTGATTTTCTTCTTGTTGCGGAAGACTATATGCTTTAGTTGGTTTGGATAATTTTAAGTCTGCAATTATCGCAGTGATACCAATCAAGAGGTTTATTCCGGAAGCCAACCAGGTGGATTCTCTGATTCCAAGCACAATTATCAAAACAAAACCAGCCAATATTGCCCCGATAGCCCCTCCGATAGTGTTGACAAAATATAACCGACCGATGTTTTTGCCGAAATGGTTGAAATGATTTATGAAAAAGCGGCTGATAACAGGCAGGGTTGAGCCCATAAGCGCTGTCGGAATAATCAATACAATAAAAGAAAGTGCAATCTTTATAATATTAATTGCTCCCATTCCGGCGCCCAGGTTTCGATGTATGAAGATGTAAATATCATCTATGCCTGCGAACAGAATGGGCATCAATAAGGCAAAGGCGCTGATTGATATCTCCAGTATCCCGTATAATCTTAACGGGAGTTTGCTTTTATCTGTGAACCAACCAGCCAGGAAACTGCCGATTGCCATACCTCCCATAAATGAAGCCAGGACAATACTGGTTGATATCGCAGTTGTCCCGAATATGAGAGAAAGCATTTTCATCCAACCGACTTCATATATAAGTGAACAGCTGCCACTAAGGAAAAAAAGTATATATAGGAGCGATCGGTAATGGACTTCCCGTCTTTCAGACAGATATTGTTCGTGGCCCAAAATACATTCACCCCCGTTTGCTGTGCCTGATATATTGTAGCAAAACAGGTTGGTTGTATATATGTGATGGGTACAGTAATTATAGTTGGGGATTAATATGCAAGAATTATAAACAATACTTTGTGGGATATTAGAAATGAGCCCCCTATATCATAGGAGGCACATTAATATAACTTTTGATTTGTTGAAGGGAAGGACGGGTAAGCTAGCCTAGAATCTCAATTACTTTTATAGCAACTATTACAACAAAAGCAATCAATAACGGGATTATGGGAAGGGTTACAAAGCTGGATATACGCCCGGATACCTCCGAGGTGCCGGCTCCAGCCAACTCTTTGATAGACAGAAATAAAATCAGCATTACTACGGCTACTGCCCCAAGGGCACCAGCAATACCTTCAGCGCTCATGGCGGTGATGGCAGTAATTGTACTTACAGTTACAGTTGTAATCATATATTTTTACCTTGAGCAGAGATTAACATATGGCAAAAGCAGTTGTCAACCATTTTTAGGAGTAATAAACAAAAAGAAATTAGTACCTTTCCTAAAGTACTACCCCGGTAATTTGATTGAGCTGTTAGCCGGGATTCGTTACATTTATCCAAATATGCAGGTCGAGGTAGGTTTCGCTTGAACCGTTTTTATACAGACGAAACTCAACCTTCTGGTTGTTGCCTGGAGTATTTGGGGCGAAAGTAACGCGAGATTCGTGTTTATCTTCGTGTGCCAGTTCCAGCGGTCCGAGGGTTGCAGAAAGATCATCATCAATAAACACTTCAACGTTATAAATAGTAACATCATGTTCGCGATTGACGATTCCAACTGTTACCCAAGCGCTTTCCCCAAGTACCATGTCCTCCGGATAATCATCGGCAATTCCTTCGGCGCCCAGAATATAAAACTCGCTGAATTTCTCTCCCGGTTTTGGATTTGTGGCGGTATAAATAAGGGTTGTGATTGCAGCAATGGCACTAATTGCCAAAACCACATTTAAAGCTTTACCCAGCCGGGTTTCACTGGCCCAGAATCCGGATACCTCGGCCGCTTTATGCTTGAGGTTGATCTGGAAGCGCTGATTAGGTTCAATACTGCGGCGGCGTAACCATGCTATCACCAGCAATATGCTTATTAGAATCAGCTGGGATATGAGTATTGGGTAAAGCCGTATCCCAAAAGGAGTGTAGTTTAGGATTAGTCCGGTAAGTGAAACCAGCGCAAAAGACAGGCCGAAACTCAATGCAAGTCTTTCGAATTTACTGATGGAACCTTTGCCCGGAAATAATGCCGAAATTAGACTGTATCCTGGGGAAAAGAGCAAGAAGATTAATCCGAGGACTATTCGGGCAGCTCCAGTGGTGTACTCAACCAGAGGGACGAGTATTAAAGACAGGACCGCTATTATTATGAGATCAAGCATTTAGTTGCTGCCGGTTGCTCTTTTGCGCATTCTAATTTTCTCCAGTTGTATTATCAGGACGAAGATAGCCGGCGGTCATCTTAATTACGCTGCTACCATGGCATTTGCCGTTTTTCTTGGGCTGATTATAGACTATAACAGCGGCAGCGGCAATTAAGGATTTTCCGTATAGACGAGCACAACTCGTGTGAGACCCTTCACTTTGTTCAAGGGTGACACTGGTTTATGAGTGCCCGTTGTAACATACACAGCGTTTCCGTTTGGATGGGCACAGAACGGACATCGGCTTCAGGTTCATATTTCACATACGTGCTAATGCTACTTTGTCCGCCATTTCAAGACAAGAATTATTGCAATTATCAGCAGAATTCCATTGACTGCGTATACTATCCAGACCCAGTTAAAACCCTTCTCTTCCAGGTCGGGTGGGGGAGCAGATGTAGCAGTGGTAGTGGCGGTAACTGTCGGCGCCTCGCTGGCTGCGATCTGGTAACTCCCGGCAAGACCGTTGATTTCCACAGTATATATTCCGGGGGAATTGCGGATGATGGTGAAGTTTATTTCTCTGGTTTCTCCTCCAGCCAGGGAAATCCTTTTTACTTCCTGGGTATTACCGTTTAACTTGAACACCAGTTCGTAATAACCGGCAATTGTACCGGTGTTGGTAACCCTGCATCGCATGCTGACTAGTTCGCCCGGCGCGACAGTGGTTGGAAAGATCTGTAAATCCTGTATTTCAAAAACCGGTGGAGATACCGGTGCGAGTATTCCATATATGCCGGACTCATAAAAAGAGGCACTTATGGTGTTGGAATTAGAATCGATAACCGGATTTTCAAGCGCAATCCACTCTTCGGTTTGATTATCCCATCGAGCAATAAGCAAGAGGTTTTCATCCATGCCTGTCGGCAATTGGGCGTCGTAATAGGAGAAGCTGATGGTGGCCTGAGGTTCGAAAACAGCTCCTTCCGGGAGTACTTCATATGCATTGCCTATTATCATTGTATCTTCGGTCATTTGGCCTTCAGTTGTTGTGCGAGACAGCATTAACCAGCCTGGCACCTTGCCGTCCTGTGTGGAAACAGTAATGCCTGGCTTTACGTTGATAGATGAAAAGCCATCTGCGGAAGATACGAGGACAGGCGCAGATATCTTGCCGGCTTCATCGGTCAAGCTGGTAATATCGGTTGCCCCCGGTGGTATAGAATGCCCCCCCGGATCTGGGTTGGTTGTAGTTGGATCAGCAGGTATGGACGGCTCTGTGGTGGTCGGCGGAGTGGTAGTTGGTGTGGTAGTAGTCTGGGGCGGTGTTGTAGTGGTTGGTATAACCGGAGGTGTAGTCGTGGGCTGAACTGGGGCAGTAGTGGTTATAGTGGGCTCCGCAGGAGATGGTTCGGTGACGTTATAGAATGCATCCCCCATATCCTGTTGCTGGGGGAAAGCGCTGGTTGCATCAAACCACAATCCGCCGGCTTTAAATCTTGCTTCTATCAGTTCGGCAGTAACCTGGTATTTCCCGGCCGGGCTGCCCCAGGGAAAATACAGAGCAATTTCCTGAACTGCGGTTATAATCTCTCCCTCATGCGAAGGAACGGGAGAGATGGTTGTTGAATATCCGGAATTGAGCGCAATTCTGTTTCCGCTTTCGATATGACGGCCAACTACCCTTCCTCTGATATACGCTTCGGTTGGATGAATGGGCGCATCTTTTATACAGGTAGCCTTGCCTTCCAAATTGGCACAAAAGACTTCACCTTCCTGTACATAAGTTTGGCTGAAGGTAATAGTATAGGTATATGAAAAATAGTCCAGCGGATTAAGAGGTGCGGCAGCCGATGGCTGGCTGGGAATAAAAGCCATCGAAATAAAAGCAAGTATAGCGCCAGCTGTTATGCGGCAAATGGCGTTGCATTGTCGGATATTCATAATTTTCTGCGCTCCGACTATCAGCGCCGGACGAAAGTAACGATGTAATAATAGCGGTGCAGTATCAGTATTATTATTACCAGCAGGAGTATTATTCCCATCGCGATGCCGAGTATTATTTGCCAGTTATCCTTGAGCCAGTCCGTAAAGCTGAAGGGTTCGGGTTCTTCAGGTGTTGTGGTCGTAGGCTCCACTGTTGGCTTCTCTGCCGGTTCGGGGATTTCAAGAGCCAGAGTAAAGCCGTTAACATCCAGGCTGTATTTACCTGCAGTTTCAAGAAGCACATTGAAAGTAACCGCCTCCTGGCTATTCGGTCCAGGATTAACTGTCTGGCTTGTCTTGGTGGTGCCGTTAACCTTCAGGGTAAGCTCGTACCCTCCCGGCAAATCACCGGTATTTGCAACTGTAATAACCAGGGTAACCTCTCTGCCATCACCAGCTATTTCGACTGTGGATTCCCAGCCGGTAATCTGGAAGGCGGCTTCGGTATGGGCTGTTGCGAACGAATTTGTCGTTGAAGCAACCTCATTACCATAATCGTCAATAGCCAGTGGAGTAATTGTAGGTTTTACCCGGCTCAAGGTCTTCAAGCAACACAACATGCCGGGTTGAAATATCTGTTTCCAGAGGGGTTTCCTTCTGGCTGCTTCCCTCTGCCCAATAGATTACTTTTCCGGCAGCAGGCAGATCTGTGCTCCAGGTCACAACTGCTTCATTGCGGGTGGTGAGCAGGACCTCTATGCTGGTGAATTGGGGAGGTGGCGGCGGTCCTTCTACGAAGTTGGCTGTTACGGTTTTATTGGCTGTAATGGTGATGGTGGTGGTTGCCGAATCCGCCTCGGCAACATCGCCGGTCCATCCGGTAAAGCGATGTCCATCTGCTGGGATTGCGGTAATCGTAACTTCCGTACCTTCCAGATATTCATGGGTTCCCGGAGCAGGTTCGGTGGTACCGTTGCCGTTTACTTCTATCGTCAGTGTGTGGACAGGTATTTCAACAAAACGGGCGGTTATTTCTTTATCGTCATCGATGACTACCGTTGTTGTAGCTGAATTCGGGTCGCTAACATCGCCAACCCATGAGT
>JAQUNW010000040.1 GCA_028717385.1 Dehalococcoidales bacterium
CAGTGAGTTGTTGAAGCTTGGATAACGTCATGCGACACTCGTCTTGGGAGATTTCCTTATCCTTTTCCATCTGTTTCAGTTTATCGGCAACATCACGCCGCACGTTTCTGATGGCGATTTTTGTATCTTCTTCACGACGGCGCACAAGCTTGATAAGCTCCTCGCGTCTCTCTGCAGACAAGGGTGGGATCTTAAGGCGTACAATAGCTCCATCGTTGGAAGGGGTAAGACCGACGTTAGCTTTTAGAATTGCTTTTTCAATGGCAGGCAGACTTCCTGGTACCCAGGGTTGAATAATCAGCATGTCCGGGCCTGATACAGTAATGCTTGCCATATGGCTGAGCTGTTGCGGCATTCCCATATAATCTACTTTAATGTGGGCAATAAGTGCGGGATTTGCTCTTCCAGTATGAAAAGTAGTAAGCTCCTGCCCGAAAACTGCCCGTGAAGCTTCCATTTTTTTCTCTGCTTCAATTAATAATTCTTGACTCATTGCTATTCCCCCGTTATCAGCGTTCCGATTGGCTCGCCGTAAATCACTCTTTCAAGGCTATTTTCAATGTCAAGATTGAACACTATAATGGGCAACTTGTTCTCCAGGCACAGGGACAGCGCGGTGGAATCCATAACTCCCAGGCGTTTGTTAAGGGCATCCAGGTATGTGAGGTGCTCGTACTTGCGTGCCGAAGGATCGAGCTTTGGATCAGCCGAGTATACCCCATCAACATTGTTTTTGCTCATTAGAAGAACATTGGCTTCCATCTCAACTGCTCTGAGAGCGGCTGCTGTATCAGTGGTCATATAGGGATTTCCGGTACCACAGGCAAGAATTACCACCCTGCCTTTTTCCAGGTGCCGTATCGCCCTTCTGCGGATATATGGCTCAGCTACTTGCTGTATGGTTAGTGCGGATTGGGTACGAGTTACAACATCCAGGCGCTCCAAAGCGTCCTGGAGCATCAGGGAGTTGATTAGAGTAGCCAACATGCCGGCATAATCTGCCGTAGCCCGGTCAACTCCGTCCTTTTCTGCTTGTGAACCGCGCCATATATTCCCGCCACCAACTACGATGGCAACTTCAACATTTAACTGCAATGCCCGCTTTACTTGGCAGGCAACTCTGTTGACTGTTGCAGAATCAATACCATAAGTGCCAGAGCCTTTAAAAGCCTCACCGCTGAGTTTCAGTAGAACTCGCTTATACTTGGCCTCAGGCATTAGTCCTGCTGCGTTTCACCCAATTCAAAACGAGTGAAACGGCTTATCCGGATATTCTCCTTGGTTTTGGCGATGCATTCAATTATCAAGTCTCTGATGGTTCTGTTTTGATCTTTAATGAAAGGCTGTTCCATCAGGCAAGCAACTTCGGCTGGCTCTTCAGAGTCTGCGGGTAAATCTTCCTTGCAGATATAACATGGACTCATGGCTGTAACTTGCATGGCAATATCATGGGCAAGCGTTTTAAATTCATCGGTCCGGGCAACAAAGTCGGTCTCGCAATTCAGCTCGATAATAGCTCCAACACGGCCTCCGGCATGGATATAAGCTTCAATCAGCCCCTGCCCAGTTGCGCGATCAGCCTTTTTTGCAGCTTTTTCATATCCCTGTTCCTTAAGGCTGTCAGCAGCTTTTTTAATATCCCAATCACATTTAACCAGGGCATTACGGCAATCCATTACACCTGCGCCACAAAGCTCTCGTAATTCTTTAATTATGGCAGTTTTATCTTCCAAGGTTCTCTCCTTAAAAACTTATGAACCGGCTTCTTCGCTTACTGCGGTTTGTTCAGCTTCATCCATTTCGGTTGTGGCGTCGGCTGAGATTGTCTGGTTGAGGTTTTGCCCTTCTATAACAGCTGAAGCGATTTTACCGGTGATTAGCTTGATTGCCCGGATTGCATCATCGTTGGCGGGGATGGGGAAATCAATCTCGTCTGGATTGCAGTTGGTATCAACTATGGCAACTAGCGGAATACCCATTTTGCGGGCTTCAGCAATAGCAATTCTCTCTTTGGCCGGATCGACAATATATATGGCATCCGGGAGGCTGGTCATTTCTTTGAAGCCGCCCATGTTTTTATTGAGCCGTTCAATCTCTTCAATCTTTTTACGGGCTTCTTTCTTAGGCAGCCTTTGGAATTCTCCTCTTTCTTGCTGATCTTCCAGTCTTACAAGATAATCCATGCGGGACTGTATAGTGGAGAAATTGGTAAGGATGCCGCCTATCCAGCGCTGATTGATAAAATACATGTTGCAGCGCAGAGCTTCTTCCTCGATAATGGACTGAGCCTGCTTTTTTGTGCCAACGAATAGGATTTTACCACCATCGGCAACCAGTTGTTTGACGTATTGGCAAGCTTTATCCAGCAATTCAGCGGTCTTTTCAAGATCTACTATGTGAATCTTGTTTCGCTTGGTAAAGATATATCGCTTCATTTTGGGGTGCCAGCGGCTGGTCTGGTGGCCGAAGTGCGCCCCGGCTTCCAGTAGTTCTTTAATAGTAGCTGTATCCGGCAATCAAGTCCTCCCTTAATATAGCTTGTGTTAGCTTTCTTTTATCAGTCTACCAGTATAGCATAACGTTGTTTGAGCCACAAACAGCAAATTGACAGGAAAAACAGATTAAAATGTCATAATATTGTGCCGGTGAAAACAAGATGAACCAAGCCCTGGTTAAGGATCCTGTCTTACCGCCTGGCTGCCAGGGAGATCCTGATTTTTTGTCCACAGCTCTATAGCTTCCAGGACTTCGTCTGGAGTATCGCACAGCCTGAGTAGGGTTAAATCCTGTTCGGATATATAACCTTGTGCCAGTACCGGGTCTTTGAGCCATGAGAGAAAACCTTGCCAGAAAGAGCGGCTATACAATATGACGGGAAAAGGCCGTATCGTGTATGTTTGAATAAGAGTAAGGACCTCCGTCAATTCATCCAGAGTTCCCAGTCCTCCCGGTGTTATTACAAATGCGGTCGAGTATTTTACCAGCATAACCTTGCGTACAAAGAAATGTTTGAAAGTTAAGGTAATATTTGTATAGGGATTTGGATTTTGCTCATTAGGGAGGAGGATATTCAATCCGATAGATTTAGCGCCGGCGGCGCGGGCTCCCCTGTTGGCGGCTTCCATGAGACCAGGACCGCCACCGGTTATTATTGAGTACCCAGCTTTCCCCAGTTTATATCCAATTTCTTCCACGTTCCGGTATAAATGATCTCCATCTGGTGTACGGGCAGATCCATATATAGTTACTGCTGGTTCTACGCTGGAGAGGGAGTCAAAGCCTTCGATAAACTCCCCCATGATTCGAAATAGCCGCCAGGATTCCTCCTTGGCAAGCTGATTAATTTCAAATTCGACAGGTTTTTCAGGTTTATTATTCATCTGTCGTGCCCTCTTTTAGCTTTAGAGGCGCTTGATCCAATTAACCGCGTTGGTAAATATCTGTAACCCATCGCCGGGATTGCTGACTTTACCTCTTGTCCATTTGGGGTGCTGGTGAAAACTGATATGGCGTTCGGGGTGAGGCATCATGGCGAAGATCCGACCGGTTTCATCACATATTCCGGCTATTCCTCTTAGTGAACCGGAAGGGTTGTATGGATAGTCGACCGGCTGTTTTCCTGACGGATCTGTGTAATAGAGAGCGACATCAAGTTTATCCAGAGTATCCTCGCTGGCAACGAGCTTTCCTTGCCCGTGAGCTACGGGCAGATAAATACGATCAATGCCACGAGTAAAGACGCATTTGGAGTGCGGATTTGCCGCCAGGTGTATCCAACGGCATTCGAAACGCCCGGAGTCGTTGCCGGTGAGTGTTACTGCATTGCCGTTGCCGGGAAGAATACCGGATTGTACCATTACCTGGAAGCCATTGCAGATTCCGAGGATAAGGCCTCCGTCTGTAATAAATCGGTTGATATTATCGCCTAATTTAAGTCGGATTTCGTTCCCCATAATTTTACCTGCTCCAAGATCATCTCCATAGGTAAAACCGCCTGGGAAAACAAGTGCTTGATAATCTCCGATTTTTAAACCGTTGTTTATCAGCTGATTGATATGTGCCATGGTTACATGTGCGCCAGCTTTCTGAAAGGCGACTGAAGTTTCAAAATCACAATTGGTACCGGGGGCTCGTATTATTAATATTTTTGGAATTGCCATTACTACCAATCAAGTGGCTTTTGCCACGCCTCCTTTAGACTGGCGATGCACTTGTCGATTATTGTGGCACCACCGATGCCAATTATTTTTAGACGGGGAGCGTCTATTACATTGCCTATACAAGAAACAGCGGTCCCGTAGAGCAGCTTTTCAAACTCAGTACTGTTTTGCGGTTCAACTTCACATAAAAAGCGACTATTGGATTGGGAAAACAGGATAATATCATCCGAGTCAATTTTTTCTGTCATGGGCAACTTGGCCAGTTCGATGCTTGCGCCCAAGTCTCCTGAGAAAGCCATTTCTGCCAAAGCTGCTCCGAGGCCTCCGTCGCTTAAATCATGGCAGCTTACGACCATTCCTCGGTTGGTAGCAGTACTCAGGCGGTGCATTATTTCTACCGATTTCAGTACGTCGATTCTCGGTACTCGGCCTCCATTAAGATTAAACACCTTAAAATATTCTGAGCCACCCATCTCATTCAGAGTATCGCCAACCAAATAGATTAAATTGCCGGCTTTTTTAAAATCCTGTGAGATTACTTTGGATATATCATCTATGACGGCGATGGCCGATATTAGCAGGGTATGGGGTATAGATATGATTTTTCCTTCATGTTCATATTCGTTATTAAGACTGTCCTTACCGGAAATAAAAGGGGTTTCGTAAGCTATGGCGAGGTCATAACATGCCTGACAGGAACGTACCAAAGCACCAAGACTTTCTGGTTTTTTTGCGGAGCCCCAACTAAAATTATCCAGCAGGGCAACTTGATCCAGGTTGCCTCCGACTGCAATTATTTGTCTCAAAGCTTCTTCAATAGCAGAGGCTGCCATCCAGTAGGGATCAATATCTCCATAACCGGAGTTGATACCGTTGGAAATAATTATACCCTTGCTGGAATCTGGTACAGGCTTAATAACCGCTGCATCCCGTGGGCCGTCATTGTTTGCCCCGCCAAGGGGTTTTAACACACTCCCCCCTTGTACTTCGTGGTCATATTGGCGGATAACCCACTCTTTTGAGCAGGTATTCCAGCTTGAGAGCACCTTCTCAAGGCAAGTACCCAAATCTTCGTTTTGCTTGAAAGAAGGATTAGGCTGTTCACTTGGTCTAAATACAGCTTTTAACTCAAGCCGTGGGAGACCATTGTGAAGGAAATCCATATCCAGAGAGCATACCTGTTTTTCCTGATAATAAAGGGTGAGCCGCCTATCTGATGTAAATTCTCCAATGACGGTTGCCTCTGTATCTTCTGTTTTGCATATTTGTTTGAGCTCATCCACACATTCTGGGGGGACTGCCAGCAGCATTCTTTCTTGTGATTCGGAGATCCAGATTTCTGAATAGGATAAGCCCGAATATTTTAAAGGTACCTTGTCCAGATATACTTTCGCCCCGGTATTTTCAGCCATTTCTCCAATTGCCGAAGAAAGACCTCCGCCGCCACAATCAGTAATTCGGGAAAAGAGCTTTTTCTCCCGGGCTTTAAGTATGGCATCTATAACCTTCTTTTCGGCGATTGCATTGCCTATCTGCACTGAGCTTTGGGATTCTTCAGTGGAAGAGACGTTTAATTCTGCAGAAGCAAAGGTTACACCATGAATGCCGTCTCTTCCGGTTTTTCCTCCGACTACTACTACCATATCACCGGGTTTTTGCTGCCCCATTTTGGCCGCATTTCGCGGCATGATGCCAACTGTTCCGCAGTAAACCAGGGGATTGGCGGTATAACGATTATCAAAACAGATTGCCCCATTAACGGTGGGGATTCCTAATCTGTTGCCATAATCTGCAACTCCAGACCTTACTCCTTTGAGGATGCGACGCGGGTGCAAGGTGCCTTCAGGGAGTTTTTCGTAGGGTAGATCAGGTTCACCCAAGCAGAAGACGTCGGTATTGGCAATTGGCTTCGCGGCAAGGCCAGTGCCAAGGACATCCCTCACTACGCCACCAACCCCGGTCGCTGCCCCGCCGTAGGGTTCAATAGCTGATGGATGGTTATGTGTTTCTACCTTGAATGCGAGTGCCCAGTTCTCATCAAAACTTATAACTCCAGCGTTATCCTTGAAAACGGAAAGACACCAGGGTTTATCAAGCTCTTGAGTAGCACGCATAATGGTGCTTTTTAATAAGCCGTCAATGATCGTTTCGTTGAAATCGTAACGTGCTTTGAAGGTCTTGTGACCGCAGTGCTCACTCCATGTCTGTGCGAGAGTCTCTAATTCGACATCTGTGGGATTTCGCCCAAGTTTCCGGAAGTAGTTCGTAATCGCCACAATCTCGGGTTCAGAAAATCCAAGTTCGGCAGCGATCTTGGTAAGCTGGGCGGATTTGGCACTTAATATTTCTATCGTTTTTAATTTAAAGGTATATTCAGGCGCAGTAAAATTGTCTGTCATTTGGTGTGTAACTATATGTTGGACCGTGGGATTTACCAAAAGCCTTGAGCGCACTATCTGTAATTCGGCGTCAGAGGGGCTTCCGTAAAGTTCGTATCTGGTAGCGGTTTTTATTCCGGTTACACTGCGTATGCCCAGGTCAAATATGGCTTTTAATACTGACTCTTCTATCGGGTCGGTTACTCCGGGATTGTAGGTTACCTCATAAGTCTGGTAGTTATCAGCGGTCTGTTGGTAATCGGTAAGGCCTATATGATAGTTATGGATAATTGAATCGGTGAGAGCATTCTGACAGATAGTTACCATGTCATCGAAAGAAACATTCCCCTGTATATAATAAACATCGTGTATCTGGGCAGCGGTAATCGAAGAAATGCCCAAATCGGCAATATCCTTGATTAGTCCTTTTCCACGAGCATCCGATAAATGAGGTTTAAGCCTTACTTCAACTCTTTGCATAATTCTATTACCAACCCCTGTGAGACATACGTTCTTTTTCGTCAAGCTTGCTGACATCCAGCCCGGGCATAGCAGAACCCAGGTTCTTGCTCACTTCGGCAATTATGGCAGCATCCGTGTAGTGGGTG
>JAQUNW010000041.1 GCA_028717385.1 Dehalococcoidales bacterium
ATGAATATCTTCTTAAACCCATGAACTGTCTTTATCATATTATGATATTTAATTCCCGGCGACGAAGCTACCGTGAATTGCCCTTGCGTTATGCTGAGTGGGGTACCGTCTATCGTTACGAACCTTCGGGCACTTTGCATGGCCTTTCAAGGGTGCGCGGATTTACCCAGGATGATTCTCATATATTTTGCCGTTATAGCCAGCTGGAAGATGAAGTGACCAATGTTCTTGATCTGGCAATGTTTATGATTAAAACTTTTGGCTTTGACCGCTATCAGGTAAAGCTGTCCACCCGGCCGGAGAAGTTTACCGGCACCGAACAGATGTGGGAACACGCTACTTCGACTTTACAAAAAGCGCTTGAGAAAAAAGGCATTGCATATCAAGTTGATCCTGGGGAGGGGGTATTTTACGGTCCGAAAATCGATATTAAATTCGAAGACGCAATGAAACGTGCGTGGCAGGGTCCAACCATACAGGTAGATTTTAATAATCCGCAAAGATTTAACGTTACCTATACCGGCGAAGATGGCCAGGAACAACCAGTGGCTATGGTTCATCGCACCGTTCTCGGTAGTATGGAGCGTTTCATGGCGTGTCTAATAGAGCATTTCGGCGGAGCTTTCCCGTTATGGCTTGCTCCAGTGCAAGTTATGGTTTTACCTGTAGCGGATCGTCACATAGAATACGCAAATACGGTTGCGCAAGAGCTAAGGAACAATCTGATCAGAGTGGAAGTCGATACAAGTTCTTCCACTGTGAATCATAAAATTCGCGATGCCCAGATGAAAAAGGTCCCCTGTATGTTAATTTTGGGGGATAAAGAACTTCAGGCTGGGAATATATCTGTACGCTGGCGTGATGGAAAGCAGGATAATGGGATTGCGGTTAGTGCCCTGCTTGATAGCCTGATTGACTCCATTAGAGACAAAGTCTTATAATCTCAATCTTGATTAGCTTTGATGACTATGTTATAGTCAGGCTGATGATTCATAAACCGGGAGGTAGTGACAAACATAATTAAAGAACTACGCGTTAACGAAAAAATCAGGGGCAAGGAGGTGCGTGTTGTTGGTGAAAAAGGGGAGCAGTTAGGCATATTAACAGTCGCTCAAGCGCTGGAAGCTGCTAACCGCTATAACCTGGACTTGGTAGAGGTAGCGCCAACGGCAGTACCGCCCGTATGCCGTTTAATGGATTACGGCAAATTCAAATACGAACAGACAAAGAAAGAGCGTGAAGCAAAGAGGAACCAGAAGCAATCACTGCTACGAGAGATACGGCTCAGGCCAAAAATTGGTGAGCACGATTTTGAATCCAAGGCTAAAATTGCCAGAAAGCTTCTTGAGGATGGAGACAAAGTAAAGGTAACCATAATGTTCAGGGGGCGTGAGAATGCCCACCCTGAGCTTGGTATTAGATTAATCGGCCGTATGGCGGAGCGTTTATCAGAAGTTGCTTCAGTGGAAAGGGATGCGATAAGGGAAGGGGGAAGATTGCACGCCATTCTTTCACCGTTGCCGAATATTAAACCAAAAGTTAAAGAGGGGATTAAAGAGAAAGATGCCGAAGTTAAAAACGCACAAGGGAGCTAAAACCCGGTTTCATGTTACCGGTACCGGTAAAATTATGCGTACTAAAGGAATGAAGAGCCATTTAAGACGAAAGAAATCCTATAGGGTGAAGTCTTTGTTTGACGAGACTATTCCGGTCAGCCCCGTTGACCGTAAAAGGATAAGCCGGCTTATACCTTATGGGGCTTAATTTTTAGAGGAGTAGAAGGTTGAGGATTAAAACAGGTGTAACTGCACATCATCGACATAAAAAAGTATTAGCGCTAACAAAAGGCCAGAGAGCAAGCCGTCGTTCGTTGTACCGCCGGGCTCATGAGTCCATGTTGCATTCATTGAGCTACGCATATGCTCATCGGCGCGAGCGCAAATCAGACATGCGCAGGCTGTGGATAACACGAATTAATGCAGCAGTGCAATCCAACGGGATGAGCTACAGCCATTTCATTAATGGCCTGAGAAAAGCTTGCATTGATATAGACAGGAAAATGCTGGCAGACCTGGCGGTTAGGCAGCCGGATGCGTTCACCAAGTTGGTAGAAACCGCCCGAGCAGCTTAAATAGCTTAAAACTTTAATAGAATGAATAAGCCCCGCATTAAATATGCGGGGCTTATAAGTTGTTCAGCCAGTATGACAGCGGCTGATTTTGCCGCTGATGTCAACTAATATTCAACAATGCGAGGTAGTGATTTAGCTTGTTCAATCCAGCCCTTTACCATATCCAGATTAGGGGTGCGTCGTACCAATTTCTTCTCAGTGTTTATTTCCTCTATTTTTACCACTAGATTTTCAGCGTTTCGCTGAGCAAGTTCTTTAACTGTATCAACACCTGCTGCTTCCAAAAGATCACTAAACTCTTCGCCTACGCCTTTGATGCGAAACAAATCAGCACGGTTAACCCATTCCAGTATGAGAGCATCGCTTATCCCAGTTTTTTCGGCAACTGCCTTCCTGCCCTTCCGGGTTGCGCCGGCTTCAAGAAGCTTCTCGACTGTTCGGATATCAACTACCTTCAGTTTTTCTGCATATACTGGCCCAATGCCCTCTATGTCACTAATTTTTGCCATTTGAGTCCCCCTTCGAGTTTTCTATTAATGTACTCCTACATAGTTACAAAAGTCAATAGTAATCAAGACTATTATTATAATTTAATTATCTTGGAATCAGGAAAGTTAATATTGGCTAAATGTGCTAAAATACAAGCGTGAATATGTGTGCGCTGTTATCGACATACGCTAAAAAAATTAAGTCAGGTGTTTTAGTGAAAACAAGCCTGTTTAACACACTATCACGGCTATTCATAGTAATGCTTGCTGTAATTTGCACGGCTATACCAGCCGGATGTGTTGACTATAGCCCGGAAAATGCCTCCACGATATCCATTGGTTCTCTTCCTCGCGAGGCTATAGATACATTACAGCTGATAAAAAACGGGGGACCTTTTCCATTCAGGCAAGATGGTGCTACCTTTCATAATTTTGAAGGATTGCTGCCAGAAAAGCCAGATGGATATTACCGAGAATATACTGTCATAACCCCTGGATCGTCAGATCGTGGAGCTCGGAGAATTGTATCAGGAAAAAACGGGGAATATTATTACACTGAAGATCATTATGCTAGTTTTAAACTAATTCTGGAGTAAACAATGGAGGACAATTGGAGTAGTTTTTTAAGTTATTGGCAAAATACCGGGCTCCATTTCTTGCCGATTCATGATGGTGAAGATACTGAAATTCAGAAAGCAGCAGCTGAAAACAACCTAAAAGTCACAACAATAAACATGCAAAGGGTGATTCGTAAGCAAACCTTTCTTAGAAAGATGGCTAAAGGGTTGGAATTCCCTGCACATTTCGGATATAACTGGGATGCGCTTTTTGATTGCTTGACCGATCTTTCCTTGTCAGGGGCTGATGGGCACGTGATCCTGATTTACAACTTACAGTTGCTGGAGAGTAAAGCTCCTGCTGATTTCAAGATAATCAGGAAAGTGTTCGAAACCGCGGCTGATTACTGGCATTCTCACCAAATGCGTTTTTTTATAATTATTAGTGAAAAATCCTCCCTTTCAAATAAGGTGCCGAATGACAGGTAATATTTTATGAGGAGAGGGGTATCAACTTATTCTCCCCATTCTTATTCTGGTAAACCCAGAATTACCCTTGAATTAATCAAGCGCGTGTTAACCTACGCACGGCCTTACAAATGGTGGCTTTTAACCATACTGGCAATAACCTTTTCAGTCGCTGGATTATCTTTATTAACTCCGCTCATTTTACGAGACCTTATAGATCAGACCCTCCCAAATCGGGATCTTCAACGTCTGACATGGCTGGTGATTGCTCTCATTGTGATACCTTTACTAATCAGTACGCTGGAAGTGTTGCACAAACAGTTAAATGCAAGAGTGGGGGAAGGGATAGTATATGATTTGCGCTCGGTTCTTTTTTCCCATCTGCAGAATATGTCCTTAAGTTTTTTTACACATACAAAATCCGGAGAGTTAATGAGCCGGCTCAATAATGATGTGACCGGCGCGCAGAGCGCTATTACCAAGGTATACGTGAGTATAATTACCAGTTTTATTCAGACTGTTGCAGTACTCAGTGTAATGTTTATGCTGGAGTGGCGGCTTACATTGGTAAGCATAGCGGTAGTACCCCTATTTTTAGTGGCAGCTCGAAAACTGGGAAATCGGTTACGTGACGTTGCCCGGGAGCAGCTTGATGTAGTTGCTAAGATGAATGCCATGATGGGAGAGCTGCTGAATGTCAGCGGGGCGCTGTTGGTAAAGCTTTTTGGGCGCATTTTTGAAGAGAACAAGCGTTTTCAGGAGCGAGCAGCAGGAGTGCGCGATATTGGGATTAAACGCGCCGTTACGGGCACTCTATTTTTTGCCAGTATTGGGCTATTGGGCTCAATCGGATTAGCGCTGGTCTATGGAATTGGTGGTTACCTGGTCATTGGTGGGACACTAACTATTGGCACAATTGTTGCACTGGGGGCGTTTCTGGGCAAACTTTACAGTTCCCTGCAAAACCTTACCAATGCACCGGTAGATTTTGCGACATCTATTGTCAGTTTCGAACGAGTTTTCGAAGTCTTGGACTTGCCTCTGGACATTGAAGAGAAACCGAATGCAATAGTTTTACATAATATTAAGGGATCGCTGGAATTTGAAAATGTCAGTTTCTCTTACCCTAAAGACGATATAAGACCACTCAGCGAAGTTCATCGTTTTGGTGAAACGCAGGAAGTGAAGACAGTATTATCAGAAGAAGCGCCGATATTTATGTCTCAACCTGAGCTAGATACAGGGCTGCAAAGAGCACAAATACACTCGCAAGCCCGGGAGATAGCCCTGGAATACGTCTCTTTCAGGGCTGAACCGGGGCAACTGGTGGCACTGGTTGGGCCAAGCGGGGCGGGCAAAACCACTCTTACATATCTCATTCCCCGGCTGTATGACCCTGTTTCCGGGCGAATTCTGATTGATGGCATGGATATTAAAGACGTAACCCTGTCTTCTCTTTCTTCCCAGATCGGCATGGTTACCCAGGAGACCTATCTTTTTCATGATACTGTATTAACGAATTTGCTCTATGCTCGTCCAGGCGCCAAAAGTGATGAAATCAAGGCGGCTGCGCGTGCGGCTAATATTCATGACTTTATAATGGATTTGCCGGAGCGTTATGAAACCGTGGTTGGGGAACGAGGTTACCGGTTGAGCGGAGGAGAAAAACAAAGGATGGCACTGGCTCGGGTTATTTTAAAAGATCCGCGAATACTAGTGCTTGATGAAGCTACCAGCTCGCTCGATAGCGAATCGGAAGCTCTTATCCAGGACGCCCTCGGAAGGGTAATGGCAGACCGGACCAGTATTGTCATTGCTCACCGTTTAAGCACTATACTATCTGCCGATCTCATTTTGGTGATGGACCGTGGCCAAATTGTTGAAAGGGGCACTCATACTGAACTGTTATCCAGCAATGGTATGTATGCAAACCTTTATAAAACGCAATTTAACCAGCCCAAACAATAGATGGCTAGCTCGTCCGGTGTTACCATGCTGGTTCCAGGACACCGTCCCTGTTCTTCCAGTAAGGAAACCACCCTAATGCAATAAATTGAAGGCTGATATCCTTTTTCGCCGGGCGCACTGCTATTCTTTCCAGTTCCTCGGTTGAGGGATCAGTTTTTTCTGCCAATGCATCCATATCTGTCTTAAAATCCGCTTCCAGCTGATCTAGTTTCTGACGATTTGCTTCGACTGTATCTTTAGCTCTTTCGATATCTTTAGTTTCCTTCATTGTGCGGCTCATTCCGCCCATGGTAGTTTTGGCTTTGCTTATAGTGCCGGTGCTGAGAACTTTACGGCCCAGGAAAGCACCGAGAATGGTTGTACCGAAATTTAGCGCAGTCTGTACCTTTTGTTGTTTTGCCTGCTCTTTTTCACGGTCAACCACTGCCTCAGCTTTCCGAATTTTCTCCTGTAAAGAAGCGTGTTTGGTTTCGTATTTACGCCTCAATTTTTCAGTCATCTCGTCACGCTGTTCCCGAGCTTTCTGTTGCAACCTGATTCTGAATTCACGTTCGCTTTCATCCAATGAAGAGTACTCTTTGAGACTGGGGCTTCTAAAAACTTCCAGTTGCTCTTTTCTATACAACCAGCCGGTAAAATCCTTGGCCCAATAATTAAAACTGGTTTCTTTCATAGCTATTGCCGGAACTTCTCCAAACTGAGAATTTCCGGCAGGTGTGGCTTCCAGATCATTGATATCCAGACCCACCTCTTCCGCCGTTTCCCAATCAACCGGAACCGGAGCGTCGCTCACCTGCGCCCGGTAGAACACGTCTTTTACAAAATTCACCCCGGCTTTTACACTCGAGAAGTGTACCTTTCCAGAACCAATAACCTCAGGCCGATAGTACAGGCTTGCCCCTCCGGGTTGACTGCCACGGGCTGGCACAAAATATTGAGCTATCCTGGGCGGCAGAACCGGGCGGTTATGCTGAATC
>JAQUNW010000042.1 GCA_028717385.1 Dehalococcoidales bacterium
TGATAGCCGCTGGAGATTTGTGCGATCAGCTGAGAACGGTTAAAGATGACCGAGAAACAGCCTTGATCAGGCAGGCCGCGGCAATCAGTGATGCCGCAGCCGAATATGCCCGCCAGATCGCCCACGCAGGCATGACTGAAATTGAGCTAGCCTGGGAAATTGAAAGCCATATGCGCCAGAACGGCAGCGAGCCGGTAAGTTTTTCCGTCATTTGCGCTTCTGGCCCCAATTCTGCCCTGCCCCATGCTAAACCCACACAAAGGTCAATAAACCCCGGAGAACCGATTGTACTTGATTTTGGAGCATGCGCAGGCGGTTACACAAGCGATCTTACGCGCACAATCTACTGCGAAGAACCTGACAGCCAATTTAAAAAGCTGTATAATATTGTGCTTTCTGCTCAGCAGGCAGCTATTGAAAAGATCCGGAGTGGAATGAAAGCCAGTGAAGCCGATGCTATTGCCCGTAGCGTAATTCAAAATGCTGGATATGGCGATTACTTTGGCCACAGCGTGGGGCATGGTATTGGATTAGAAGTCCACGAAGCACCTTTCCTGGGTCCGTCTTCAAAAGACACGCTGGAAGAAGGCATGGTTTTTACAATCGAACCTGGTATTTACCTCCCCGGATGGGGAGGAATACGCATTGAGGACGATGCGCTTTTACAAAACAACGGGGTTGTGCTTCTGTCCAAAGCAACCAAATAATTTAAGAAATCATTTTTAATCGAACGAGGAGAAAAGTATGATAGGTGGTACCGAACTGAGAAAAGGCGTAGTAATTGAACTGAACGATAAATTATATCAGGTTGTTGAGTACCAGCATGTTAAAATGAAGCGCACCGCTCTGGCTAAGGTAAAATTGCGCGATATCATCGGCGGACATACCATTGAGCAGTCTTTTCAATCTGGGGATAAGTTTGTTCGCGCCAGGCTGGATTACAGACCGGTTGAATATATTTATAAAGACGGCGAGCTGTACTACTTCATGGACAAAGAAACATTTGAACAAATTCCCCTTGGCGCCGATCTGCTGGGAGACTCTGTATATTACCTCAAAGAAGGCGTTACACTGGAAATGGGAAGCTACAAGGAGAAGTTTATCAGCATCGAGCTGCCAATCACCGTAGAATTGAAAGTAACTCATGCTGAACCTGGCTTTAGAGGAGATACCGCTAACGCCGGAACCAAACCAGCCAAACTGGAAACAGGTCTTGATATCCTTGTACCGCTTTTTATAAACGAAGATGATGTTATCCGTGTCGATACCCGCTCAGGCAGCTATCTGGAAAGGGTCAACAATTAAAATTGCTTAAAGCTGACCTGCACGTACATACACTATATTCGGGAGATTCCAGCAGCCCGCTTGATGAAATTATTGAGCACAGTCTGAAGCGCTCTATCAATTGTTTGAATATCTGCGATCATAACACTGTTGAAGGCGCCCTGCAACTAAGGGAATTAGCTCCGTTTACAGTGATTGTATCTGAAGAAATTGAGAGCACAGAAGGCGAGATAATGGGCTTGTTCCTTGAAGAAACCATACCGCCGGGTATGTCTCCTGAGGATACTATATTTGCAGTCAGGCAGCAGGGCGGCCTGGTGTGCATTCCTCACCCTTTTGAAGTTTTTCGCTCTTCGGCCATGAAAGAACATTCTATCGAAAGAATCAAGCACATGATTGACATGGTAGAATTCAGAAACGCCAAAACACTCCCTTTTCAGGACATCGACCGTCCCCTGAAATTTGCACGGGAAAACAAGCTGCGCATGACCGCTGGAAGTGATGCACATACCGTACGGGAAATCGGTAATTATTACCTGGAAATGCCAGAATTTAGCAATCCAGCCCAGTTTCTTTTATCGCTGGATGCAGCTAAAATGGGTGGTGATGGCACCAATTTTTCAACCCATTGTTATTCCCTATTCCAACGGTTCCGCACCAAGTTAAGCCGCTAAAAAGGTCTATTTCTTACCGGGCTTTTTTGCCGGTTCTTCTTTATCCACCTTGCCGATAATATCGTCAATCAAACCATATTCAAGGCTTTGCTGAGGATTAAGATAATAATCCCGATCGGTATCATGGATAATTTTCTCCAGGGATTGTCCGGTATTTTCGGAAAGTATCCGGCGGATAATCTCCTGAAGGCGCAGGATTTCACGAGCAGCGATTTCAATATCAGACGCTTGCCCCTGAGCACTGCTTATCGCCTGATGCATGTGAATGGTGGAGTTAGGCAAAGCATAACGTTTGCCTTTTTTACCGGAGCAGAGAAGAACGGTCGCCATGCTGGCTGCCATGCCCATGCATACCGTAGAAACGTCAGGACGAATCAACTGCATCGTATCATAAATGGCAAGTCCAGACGAAATAACACCACCTGGTGAATTTATGTAAAGCTGTATATCTTTTTCCGGATCTTCCCTATCCAGGTAAAGCAACTGGGCAATAATTACATTTGCAACCTGATCATTAATCGGAGAGCCAAGAATTACAATTCTTTCTTTGAGCAAAAGGGAATAGATATCAAAAGCCCTTTCACCTCTGGCTCCGCTCTCTATAACCATCGGAATAACATTCTCTGGTCTATACATTATCTTCCTCCTGATTCGTTTCTTCCTTTTCTTCCTGTTTTACTGAGGTTTTTTTAGTAGGTTTCTCGGCATATTCCTTCAATTTTTGTAATGCCTTTACCGTAAGTAAATCAGCTCTGATGTTATTTGCAATTTCCGGATTTTTTAAAGCTTGCATTCGTTCTTCTTTTTGTTCGCCATATCCGCTTGCAATGCGTTCGATTTCCGCATCGAGCTCTTCATCTGTAACAGTAATGCCTTCCTCTTCCACAAACTTGGTCAGTACAAGTGAACGCCTGAGTCTTTCCTCAGCTGGCTTCTTATACTGAGCCTGAAGGCTTTCATAGCTGTTTTGCTTCAGCCGTTCTTCGAATTCTTCTTTTGATCGGCTGTAATTACGCCATTGGCGCAACTGGCTTTCTATCATTTTATCAGCTTCTGAGTTAACCAGGATTGGCGGGTATTCCAATTTACTCTTTTCAACCAGTTCTTCTACCAGATTAAGTTCATAATCGGTGGTTGACTTCTGATTTTCGCGATTCTCCAGATTGGTCTTGATCCGCTGTTTGAGGGCTTTAATTCCATCAACATCCGGGGCGACCTTTTTTGCCAGCTCGTCATCTGCCGGGGGCATATCTTCTTCTTTTACTTCCAGCACTTTCGCCTGGAAATTGGCGATTTTGCCGGCCATCTCCGGAACTGGATAGTCTTCTCCCAATTCTAAATCAAAAGTTTTTTCTTCACCCGTTTTCATGCCCACAAAAGATTCCGCCAGACCTTTTAGGTAAGAAGGTTTATCTACCTGAATATGATACTGAGAAGATTTTTCTTTAATGAATGGCTTGCCTTCAACATTGCTCTCCAAATCTATGATAAGCATATCGCCATCTTTTGCCGGACGCTCAACAGGCAACCATGCTGACATTGAGCGGCGGATTTCTTCAAGCGTTTCGTCAACCTGTTTGGATGTAATTTTAACCTTTTTTTGCTTCGTCTTGAGCTTTTTATAGTCTCCCAGTTCAATCTTGGGTGGCAAGGGCACAGTGGCTTTCAAGATAGCCGGCTCCTGCTGTACAACCTCCACCTGTGGCCGGCCATAATAATCCAGTTTTTCTTCTATTATGGCTTTTTCAACCACGTCAGGAGCCAGTATCTCAATGGCATCCGCCTGAATTGCGTCTTTACCTACATGCTTTTCAAGAACCCGCCTGGGTGCCTTGCCCTTGCGAAAACCGGGTATATTAGCATGTTCTCCCGCATGCTTATAGGCTGCGTCAACTGCCTTTTTCATTTCTGCCTCATCGGCTTCAATGGTGAGTATCGCCTGACAATTTTCAAACTGTTTTTCTGTTATCCGCATTACTTCCCCTTTTTAGGTTATTTTCTCATCTATTTTTATATGCAAATCTTCAAGCTGTTCATCAGCTACAAAATCTGGAGCGCCAAAGGTAAGATCCTGGGCATTCTGGTTCTTGGGGAAAGGTATCACTTCCCGAATGGATGATTCCTGGCAGAGAAGCATTACGAATCTGTCGATACCGACCGCAACACCGCCATGCGGTGGCGCACCGTAGGAAAAGGCTTCGAGCATGTGCCCAAAGCGTTCATCGATCTGCTCATCAGTATATGCCAATAGCCGGAAGATCGTTCTCTGCAAATCGGCTTCGTGGATACGTATACTGCCGCCGCCTATTTCATATCCATTCAAAACAAGATCATAATGCCGCCCGTGGACCTCGCCCGGTTTTTGGGCTACCATCGGTTTATCTTCTTCCCTGGGAGAAGTAAATGGATGATGCATTGAATCCCATCGATTATGTTCTGTATCCCGATAAAACAAAGGGAAATCAGTAATAAAGCAAAAGTGGAATAATTTTTCATCTGCCAGTGCCAAGCGATGTGCCATCTCACGGCGAAGCCGGTCCAGCACAGCACTGGTGATATCATCGGTACCGGCAGCTATCAATAGCAGATCTCCACCTTTAGCTCCAAGTTTTTTAGCTATTGCTTTTATCTGTTCGATATCCATGTATTTGGCAGCAATAGAATGAACGTTTTCCATATCAAGCTCATCGATTGAAACACCGGGCTCGCCCAAGGATACAGTAACAACACCCCCTGCACCAGTAGAGCGTGCAATATCGTTGAGTTCATTAAGCTCTCGCCGGCTATAGCTACCACAACCGGGTGCAGCAATTGCTCTTATCCTGCCCCCTGCCGACACTGCTTTTTGAAATACACCAAAACTGGTCTGAACCGCTATATCAGTTACATCCTTGATTTCTAATCCGTAGCGAAGGTCTGGTTTATCGCAACCATAACGCTCCATTGCATCTGCATAAGTCAGACGAGTAAAAGGAGAAATAACATTAATATCCGGCCTGGTAGCAGGAACTATACTGCTAAAAAGCTCTTCCATCAGCGCCATAACATCGGCTTCTTCTACGAAGCTCATCTCGATATCAAGCTGGGTAAACTCAGGCTGACGGTCGGCCCGAGTGTCTTCATCTCTAAAACACTTGGCTACCTGATAGTACTTTTCTAATCCGGCTACCATCAGCAACTGTTTCATCTGCTGCGGTGACTGGGGTAAAGCATAGAACTTACCCGGGTACACCCGTGAAGGCACCAAATAGTCACGAGCGCCCTCGGGAGTACTCTTGATAAGTATTGGTGTTTCGACTTCAGTAAATCCTTTGTCATCCAGGAAGTTGCGCATGTAGCGAACCACACGATGGCGGGTTAGCATATTATTCTTCATTCGCTGACGCCTTATATCCAGATACCGGTAACGCAAGCGAACGTTTTCATCGACTTCAACTTCTTCGTTTATGTAAAATGGAGGCGTTTTAGACTTGGATAGAATGACAACTTTTTTTACAATTATTTCAATATCACCAGTGGGCAATTTGGGATTCTGAGTGCCTTCCGGCCTCAGTGCTACCTGGCCAGTCGCCTGTATGACATATTCACTGCGCAGGGTGCTGCCAACTTCATGAACGCCGGCATCTATTTCCGGATTGATAGCGAGCTGGATTATCCCTGATACATCTCTCAGATCGATAAATATCAAGCCGCCATGATCGCGCCGCCGGTCCACCCAGCCAGCCAATGTTACAGTCTGCCCCAGGAGGCTGCTGTCAACCTCTGTAGCATTATGAGTCTTAAGCACTAATAACCTCCGGAGAAAATAAAGAAAACATATCCTGTGATTATATCCCAGTTTTACCTTATGCTTCAAACATGAGAAGTATTAAAACCACATCGGCCTGAATAAACAAAACGCGATGGCCAGCAAACCGGTTTTTTGATTTGCTGGCCATCAGTAAATTCTAACTTCAGGAAGGCGTAAGTGTTTTAACGGATTCTCCGTTTACCAGTCCCCTTAAACGTTAGCGAGTTTTTTCCCGGGCACGTATAACCAGAATTGGAATATCGCTGGTTTTTAATACTTCGTCAGTAACACTACCCAGCGCCCAACGTTTGATACCAGAAAAACCATGAGTAGACATGGCAATCATATTGGCACCAGATTCTTTGGCAGTTTTTATGATTTCTTCGGCTGAACTGCCAACTTTTACTATTGTGCGCACTGCAATCCCCCGCTTGCGTATGGGAGCAGCAATTTTCTCCAGATAATCCAGCGATTCCTTTT
>JAQUNW010000043.1 GCA_028717385.1 Dehalococcoidales bacterium
TCACCATGTAATCCAGAAAGAAAAGGCCAGAAAGTACCCCATCGCGCTCGGGAATATCGCCGCGATAACCATATCCTCCGCTTTCCTCCCCTCCTATCATTGCATTGTGTTCTAGCATTACTGGTGCTACGTATTTGAAACCAACCGGTACTTCGTATACCGGTACTCCATACAACTCCCCTAGCTTGTTCAGCATTTGCGAAGAAGTGATTGTTTTAACAATTGCACCTCTCTCTCCTCTTATCTCAAGAAGGTAGAGAACTAGCAGAGCATACACCTGGAGAGTGTTTAAAAACTCACCATTTTCATTGATCACACCGAGTCTGTCGGCATCGCCATCAGTAGCCAATCCAACGCCGGCACCTATATCCGTGACTGCGGATGATAGCTTGCCCAGGTTATGTTCGATTGGCTCGGGCTGCTTGATGCCCGGGAAAGCTGGATTCGGACCGGAGTTTATTTCTATGATTCCCATTTCTCCGCCTTCAAGAAGACGGGGCAGGTATCCCGATCCGGAACCGAACATGCTATCGAAAACCACTTTAAGCGGAGCGTTTTTTAGAGCTCTTGTATCTAGCATTTTTTCAAGCTTGGAAACATAGGTAGAATTGAGATCGGCTATCTCGATCATGCCGGAACGCACTGCTTGGTTAAAATCAAGCCGAGGAGGTTCCCGATTTGCTGGAAAGTTTGCAATAATTTCTTCAATACTGCTAATTGCTTCAGGGGATGCGCTGGCGCCGTTGGGGGATTTGATTTTTATTCCGTTCCAGTTTGGGGGATTATGGCTGGCGGTAATCATGACGCCAGCAGACGCTTGCCTGGAAGCAGTAGCGTAGCTCAACGCCGGGGTTGCACAGGTCGATTCGCTCATTATTACCCGGATGCCATTTCCTGCTAATACTTCTGCGAAGGTTATAGTAAAGTCTTTTGAAGAAAAACGGGTGTCATAACCTGCGACGATTGTGGGTTGCTCTCCGCTAATCTTCTCATTGATATAATCAGCGGTTGCTTGGGCGCACAATCTGACGTTTTTAAAAGTAAAATCGTCAGCTATAATTCCTCTCCAGCCATCCGTGCCGAACTTTATAACTGATTGTTCAATCCTGCTCATTGTTAATAAATTTAACCAAAAGCCTCTTTTTTCAGGATGTGTGCTATATCGATTTTCTCCCAGGGAAGGTCAAGGTCAGCTCGCCCAAAGTGCCCGAATGCAGCCACCTGGCGATAAATTGGGCGTCTCAGGTTAAAGCGGTGTATGATTGCGCCTGGCCTGAAATCAAAATGCCGGTTGATGAGTTCCAACAGCATTTCATTGTTTACCTTTGCGGTGCCGAAAGCTTCAACGGAAACCGAAAGTGGTTTAGCTACACCAATCGCATAGGCTATCTGAATTTCCAGTCGGTCAGCCAGTCCGGCAGCTACCAGGTTTTTTGCAACGTAACGCGCCATGTACGATCCGGAACGATCCACTTTAGTTGGATCCTTACCGGAGAAGGCTCCGCCGCCATGACGTGCGATGCCGCCATATGTATCTACGATGATTTTACGACCAGTAAAGCCTGTATCGGATACTGGCCCGCCTACCACGAAGCGGCCGGTGGCGTTGACCAGGTATCTGGTTTTCTCATCAATCAGATCCGGTGGAATAACCACGTTAATTACTTCCTTGCTGATATCAGCTTCAATCTTACCGGTGCTTACGCCAGGGTCGTGTTGTGCGCCTATCACAACGCTGTCAATTCTTTTTGGAACCCCGTCTCGGTATTCGACTGTAACCTGGGATTTCCCGTCAGGTCTGAGATAAGGAAGGGTGTGATTTTTTCTTACCTCTGCCAATTGCCGGCATAACTTGTGTGCCAGAGATATTGGAAGCGGCATTAATTCAGGTGTTTCGTTGCAGGCGAATCCTACCATCATACCCTGATCACCAGCCCCGATTACATCAAAGTCATCTTTTTGGGCGGCCTTTTTAGCTTCGCGAGAACAATTCACACCAAGTGCGATATCTGGCGATTGTTCATTTATGGTGGCTATTACACCACAGGTTTCATAATGAAAACCATATTCAGGGTGAGTATAACCGACATCCTTTATCACACTGCGAGCTATACGGGCTACATCGACATAACAAGAGGTGGTGATTTCCCCCATTACGGCAATCAGCCCATTAGTCACGGCTGTTTCACAGGCAACCCTTGCTGCCGGATCTTTATCCAGTATGGCATCCAGGATAGCATCTGAAACCTGGTCACATAACTTGTCAGGATGGCCTTCTGCTACCGATTCTGAAGTGAGCAGATAACAGGGTGAGTTCTTAAAAGTATTAGTCATGGATTCTCCTATGTTCCTTCCTGCCAGCTTTGCAGGTATTGATATTGTTCAGCGGTAAGGGAGTCAATGTTTACTCCCAGGGCTTCCAGTTTTAAACTGGCGACGTTTTTATCGATATCGGCCGGTACAGGATACACGCCGGCTGGTATATTCTGGTTTTTAACCAGGTATTCAAGAGATAGCGCCTGGTTAGCAAAGCTCATGTCCATTACTGAGGCAGGGTGCCCCTCAGCGGCGGCCAGGTTGATAAGCCTTCCTTCCCCCAGCACGTAGAGACTGCGGCCGTCGTGAAGAGTGAATTCATCAACGACTTCCCGTATTCTCTTCCTTCCGACAGACATTTTTTCCAGAGCCGGGAGATCTATTTCTACGTTAAAGTGGCCGCTATTGGCAAGCATTGCGCCGTTTTTCATTACCTCAAAATGCTCCCGCGTGAAAATATGCTTGTTCCCGGTTGCAGTAATAAAAATATCCCCTATGATGGCAGCTTGTATTGCCGGCATTACCCGGTGACCATCCATTACGGCTTCAAGTGCTCTAAGAGGTTCTGTTTCAAGCACAACTACGTGAGAGCCGAAACCCCTTGCCCTCATGGCAATACCTCGACCGCACCAGCCGTAACCAGCCACTACAACTGTCTTGCCTGCCCAGAGTATGTTAGTTGCCCGGGTGATCCCGTCTATAGTGCTCTGTCCGGTACCGTAGCGGTTGTCAAAAAGATGCTTGGTAAGAGCATCATTTACGGCAATAACAGGGTAGTTAAGACCCCCTTCAGCTGCCAGACTTCTCAGGCGGATTACTCCGGTAGTGGTTTCTTCTGTTCCTCCGATTATTTCGCTTATAAGCTCGGTGCGAGATGTGTGAACTGTGGTTACCAGGTCGGCGCCATCATCAACTGTGAGATGCGGTTTTATATTTAGTGCATTGTTAATATGACGGTAATAGGTAGTATCATCAGCGCCATGTATTGCGTTAACCGTCATCCCCTGTTCAACCAGTGCAGCGCATACATCATCCTGGGTTGAAAGAGGATTGGATGCACAGAGGCTGACTTGGGCTCCTCCCTTCTTCAGTGCTAATGCAAGGTTGGCAGTCTCTGTTGTTACATGCAGGCAGGCTGCTATTCGTATCCCGGTAAAGGACTTTTCTTTACTAAAACGATCGCTGATTAATTTGAGCACCGGCATCTCCCGACTTGCCCAAATAATGCGTTCGAGACCGGACTTGGCAAGCGAAGGATCTTTTATTTCATATTCGGCCATGTTAGCTCCTGTATCGATTAAAAATAAAATGCCGGACCTTTGCTAGATTTTCAGCCGTTGTTTCGGCACAATCAATTATAACACGCTGCTGCGCTTCGGTTTTGTCCAGGGGTTCAAATTCGCTCTTCATCTTGAAATAAACTTGGGTGGTGCCATCACTCACATTGCCAGGTTCAAGCTTTCTATGATTAATCCTGCGGCAGGCTTCCTCGTCACTAATGGTGTATTCCAGGAACGCGAAACCAGCGTTGTATTTCATGGCTATTTCGTATGCTGTCTTACGGCTGAGTGCAAGAACGAATGTGGCATCCAGTATAACCGATACCCCTTTTTTGAGCCATGAAGCCGCCTGATTAAACATTGTTTCATAAGTGAGTCTGGAGAAATCAGGGGAGTAGACCCCGGTATCCATTCCTTGAGAAGCAGATTCAACCGGAGGAATGCCTGCCAAGGTCTTACGGACGATGTCTGAAGAAATAACCACTATTCCCATATGCCTTGCAAGCTCTTTAGCCAATGTTGATTTGCCGCTGCCAACGAGACCTACGTTGACCAGAAGCCAAGGCTTTTGAAGAGTGTAGCTTTCTGCCAGATCAAAATATTGCTGTGCCTTGAGAAGGGAGCGTTGTTTTTCCTCAGAGTCTACGTAAGGGTCATCCAATTTAAAGCAGTTAACCTTAGCCCTGACCATTGCACGGTAACACTTGTAAAAATTTAAAAGTGTTTCAACCTGGCTGTCCCTGGTCATTTCCAGATAACGTTGGATAAATACCTGTGACAAGTCAGCCCGACCGTAATGATCAAGGTCCATCGCCAGAAAGGCCACTTCAGCTGCGGTGTCCGAGTATCGGAAGCGGTCGCTGAATTCAATACAGTCGTAAATACAGAGCTCGTCGGTAAAGCATATATGGGACGAATGAAGATCGCCATGACAATCCCGGATATGTCCCTCTTTAACCCGGCTTTCAAATAGAGCGCTATTATTGTTCAGAAAACGGTTAGTATAATCCTTAATGCGATCCAATGTATCACGAGAGACAACTTTATCTGCGTATTTTATTGACTGGGTAAAATTTTCCTCTGTATTAAAACGGATGGCTTGAATACTTCCGAACGGGTCGATGTGAGGTCCGGTTTCAGCTTTCTTATGGAAGGCGGCGACTCTTTCTGCCACCTGGCTTAGCATATCTGCTGTGGGATTATTGTTTGCTAAAAGATAATCAAGCATTTTTTCTTGCGGGAGTTTTTTCATCTTAACGGCGTAATCCACCACTTCTCCATCGCCGTCGATGCTGTACTCGCCATCAGCCAGGTTTATCGTGCTTACCCCTAAATAGCCCTGAGGACAAAGCCGGCGGTTTAGTTCAACTTCCCGGTTGCAGTAATATTGGCGTTTTTCGAGAGTAGTATAATCAACATAACCCAGGTCAACCGGTTTTTTCATTTTATAAACGAGATTACCAGCGAATAATATCCAACTCATCTGAGTCTGAACTAGATTCACCTGACCAGATTCTCCGGGTGTCCCTTCGGATTTAAGCAGACTCTGGATTATTGGCGGAAGCATTGCTGTCAGCTTTCTTTCCTTCATAGTGCTCCATCATAACTTTGCACCCAAGGCCGTGGCATGCCCACAGGGCTTTGATATCACCAGGGCTTCTCATTGGAGACGAGTCCAGTACTGCGCCTGAATGAGTCAATGTGCTCATGCTTTTTACCGGGAATTTTGTATTTTCCCAATCGACGCACTTTTGCCCCATGGCTTCAGCTGCCCACCCCAGCATTAATCCGCCCATATGGACCATTGAAGTGTGGTGGTCTGAGTCGTAATCGAACTGGGTTTTCATTTTTAAAAACAATTCTATATTGCGGTCTTCGTCATCTCCAAATAATGCCAGCACATTAGCCGCAGCTGCTTTCGCTGAGTCCTCGGATTCATCCGTTTGTGTATTATGCTCACTTAACCATCGATAGCTTTGTACAAGCATGAGTAAGGTAAAAAGCTTGGTGAGTTCAAGAGACTTGGAGGCGCTTCCCTCACCGTATATGTTCTTCATAGCCTCGCAGTAAGTGATTACATTGGCGGCTGTATGGTTTCCCCCTGCCAGTAATGATTCATAGAAGTGGCGCTCTTCTTGACTTTTTACCATCCTGTCGATGCTATCATTTATAACCTGAAGCACAGCTTCAAAATAACGGTCACCGGGTTCTGGTAACTCTTCCATTATTTAACTTCTCCTTTATTAATTTACAAGATAAAGGGTTTGTAAATGCGATTGGATCTAGTTTCAATCATGGCAAGCAGAATACGGTCAGACAATTCTTGCCTGCGGAGGTGATACTCAATCCATTTACAATAATTCCTTTGCCAGTAAAAAATTACAAGCACAACAACAAACGCAGAGTTTATTACTTCTGGGATCCGGTATTTCATTTTTAAAGATATCTGGTTATCATCAGGTTTGAAAGTTCATTAAGCATAACAAGCG
>JAQUNW010000044.1 GCA_028717385.1 Dehalococcoidales bacterium
ATCGTTGATCTTTTGCATCCAACGACTATAGCCTCTCGGATAATAACTTTCCACATATATCTGTTTCATTACAAAGACTCCCGGTTATCACCTCCCCGGGAGTCCAATATGTATCTGAACTTTTGCAAATGGTTTCTTCACGTATTAGAAACAACAATTATCACCTTATTTTTCCAGGCACAAGATGGGCAACGATCCAAAATGGAAAACGGCCAGTTTATGGGTTAAACTATTACTATCACGGATTTTTCTGAATATTAATATGGCTTTACAAGAAATAGCATGACTACAGAAGATAAGATACTTGCTAAAGCTGGTGAACTGTTCGATGTATGCGGGGCAACCCTTCAAGCTGACGGACGAACATTACTTATTCTAGGACTGGAATCTACACCCGAGCGTAATCTGGACGAATTTGGACACAAATCCGGCCATTTTGTCATGTATGGTTTCAGCGCCCATATCGCTCCAAAATTGGAAGCGTTGGTAAATTACATTCACAAGAAAGGGTTTTCCGCAGAACCAGCAGGTCGCTATGGATATCCATTGGAAGGTGAAGCCAATCTTAAAAACGAAGCAATTCGCGCCGGGCTCGGAAAAAGAGGGAAAAACACGATAGTGCTTCATCCCAAATACGGTCACCGGCTTCGTTTCATAGGTATCTATACATCTGCAGCTCTTGTTGATAAAACTAAAACTCCCTCACATAATGAAAGTGAAAATCCAATTTGCCGCAACTGCTCAATTTGCATAGATAGTTGCCCGATAAAAGCCCTCGAGCCCTACCGTATGGCCAAACCCAACGAATGCCTTTCCAACATTTCACCACATACTACCAATGGGCATTCTGTTCTCTGTGACAAGTGCCTCATCCTTTGTCCAGCTGGTAAAAAGGTCAGAAGAACCAGAAAAGCACCTGTGCAAAAAACAGACAAGCTGAATTCCGTCAATAAAACCAATAAGTCCGGTTTACAAAGTTAAAGCAGATGCAAGAAAAGCTGCCCTCATGCTAAAATAGCTAAATCAAACACCGCGGGGAGGGATGTCCGAGCGGTCTATGGTGACGGTCTTGAAAACCGTTGTTCCCGCAAGGGAACCGTGGGTTCGAATCCCACTCCCTCCGCCATCATTTTCCCTCAAGCCATACTTCATTCAGCGCAACTCCTCCAAGAGGATTCGGATTATACCCATGAACATATGGTTTTACCAGTATCATTTCGGTTCCAAATGAAATAGGTATCAAGGCGGCATCTTCCATGAGAACAGCTTCGGCCTGCTGGTATAGTTCTATACTGGATATCGAATCTTGCTCTTCCCCCGCAGTAGCTATTAAAGCATCGAAATGGCTGTTGTGGTATTCCCCAATGTTAGAGACAGAACTACTTCCGAAAAGCACCTCAAGAAAGTTTTGAGGGTGTGGGTAATCAGCCACCCAGCCGAAGTAGAATAATTCATCTTTTTCTGCCATGAGGTTGTAATAATACTCGTTAGGCTCGATTTGCCTCACAATAACTTCAATTCCCATGTTTTCTTCCCACTGGTATACAATCGCCTGCAGCTCATTGGGTATAAAGCCCCCGTAACCTCCTGTTGTGAGAGTAATGGCAGGCAGGTTATCTACAGAGCCGTAGCTTGACATGGAAATAATGTCTTGGGCCGCATCTGGATCAAAACCTGTCCCTGCAATTGTCTGGCTGTACCCTGGAATACCCGGGGGGATCACACTGCCGGCAACCACTCCAGAGCCACGATAAACCAATCCAACTACCCTGTCCATATCTATTGCCATAGCAAAAGCCTTACGTATCAATGGATCGTCAAACGGAGCTTCGTTAACATTAAAGCCTATATATGTCAGGCTGGGTACCGGTATCGTAACAAGCTCGTCAAAGAACTCATTCTTTTCATCGGTAACTTTATCGACGTAGTCTTCCCCAATCTCGGCTACGTCTATTTGCCCGGTTTCATAAAGATCCATCACGGTACCAGCCCATAAGTGGTACACCACTCGCCCCAGATCGGCTACCTTGCCATAATACCGGTCGTATCTTACCAGTTCCAGCCGATTGCCCTGTTTCCACTCCTCAAGCTTGAAAGGCCCCGTGCCGTTAACACCGGATCGCCACCAGCTACTGCCGACAGCTGTTTCGGTATCAACTACAAAAGCCGTGGGGTAAGCCAGTTTGTAGAGAAAATAACTCCGCGGTTCCTCAAGGATAATTTCGAGAGTGTACTTATCAACCACCCGCACTCCGGAAATTTCTTCAGCTTCACCATCAATAACCTGACGTGCACCCAGAATATCACCAAGATACAGTGGTGCAGTCTGAGAACCGATTTCAGGGCTGCAGGCACGCTCCCATGAAGCTTTAAAATCATCAGCTGTTAATTGTTTACCATCGTGAAACAACACATCCTGTCGCAGATAAAAGGTATATGTAGTGCCATCATCACTTACTTCCCAGTGATCTGCGATATCTCCTGATACCTGAAGATCATTATCCAGCCTTACCAGCCCGGAAAACATCTGAATGATATACTGATGCGAAGTGTTGTCCCCACTCAAAGCCGGGTCAAGAGTATATGGATCAACTCCATACAGGTTGAGAGTATCTGCCGTGGTTGTTTTTCTGCCATTGTCACAGGAAACAGCCGTCAGCCCACTGGACAGCACCATAACAGCTGTTATTAAAAGCGGAAGCGTTTTCATACTGGCTGCTTCTTGTTTTGTATGATAAATACTGCTGCCATGGTTACCAATCCACATACCACAAACCCCAGATACAGGGGCATCAGACTCGCAGTCTGTAAAGAATAAATATCGTATCTCTCTTTTACCCAGGCTTGCCAGGCATCATCAAGTGTATCAATATCAAAACCATATGTATCCAAAAATGCCTGGTCATAATCTGCCCCCTGACTAAATTTATCTAACAGACCGGCCATTTTTTCCCGGCCATATTCCTTGATTAAATATTCCACCAGGCTATAACTCTGGGCATATGACAGATATGTTGTATCTGCGTTAGCCGAAAACGGACTGGCCAAACTCTGAACAGATATTAAATCCCCATTCAACACAGCCCTTCTTAAATAAGACTCGGAATATTCATCCATTTCCCCTTCAGCGTACATGGATATCCCCTCATTGAGCCACACTGGAATCGAATTATAGGGATTATTCGTCATCTGATGGGTGACAATGTGTGCCAGTTCATGAACCATGGCCTGTTTGCCCCAATCCAGGTTTGAAGGCGAAATGCCAATAGCAACTACGCCGTACCCGGTAAAAGCAAGACCCCCTGCCCATTCTTGCACGTACAACATAGCCCCCTGTAGTTCGGCCGAGCTGCCATATATGTAGATATTAACCGGGCGAACGAGATGGGCATCCATATCTGCTTCAAGCTGGCTTAAGGCAGCTTGGGCAGCTTGCATCAGCTCGAGAGCAAACGCTTTTTCTCCCCTGTACCAAAAAAGAGAAAGGTTATCTTGAGTAATTTCCTGCCACTGGTATCTATGATCGGTAAAGACCACCTGCTGCACTTGAGTAACCAGAGAGCCTCCATTCTCTTTAGCAATCTTCCACCAGTACTCCACCACTGTACCCGGTGGAAGATTGCCCGTTTTAGACATATCCCACACCCATCTCGCAGACAGCCTATCATCAGTAAAACCGGCTACTCCTTCGCATATCACATCAACAAAACTATCTCTCTCAACGCGATAGTTGAGCCTTATATCAGTTATTTGAGCCTGGCTTTCCAGATCAATCGTGAAAATAATGGAATTGGGATATACGACCACCGCCCGGCTGTTTACTACCCCCGTTTTTACCTGAGCATGGGCAGGCAGCGACGGCAACGCCGCCAGCACCATCACAAGTGCGATGATGAGTACGGCTGATCTTTTAAACCTCACTCTCATAGCCAGACCTGAGATATGCGGTAATCAATTCATCCAGGTCTCCTTCTAACACTGCTTCGGGATTATTTACCTGGAAATCTATGCGATGATCTTTGACCATTTTATAAGGATGCAGGATATAGCTCCTGATCTGGTTACCCCAGGCAGCCGATATTGTCTCACCTTTAATGCGTTCGATCTCCTCCTGACGGCGTGCGATTTCCAGCTTTAGCAGGCGTGCTTTTAAAATTCGAAAAGCTGTTTCTTTGTTTACATGTTGAGAACGCTCGCTCTGGCAGGAAACCACAATACCCGTAGGAAGATGGGTAACCCGCACCGCCGAACTGACTTTTTGCATATTCTGCCCACCCGGACCGGAAGAACGAAATGTGTCGATCCTTAGATCATCGGGGTTCAGAGTGATATCGATATCACCCTCTTCAGCTTCGGGGAGCACTTCAACCAGGGCAAAAGACGTATGTCGACCATGGTCAAAATCAAAGGGGGAGAGGCGCACCAGACGATGTACTCCATGCTCCGCCTTCAGATAACCATAAGCCAGACTGCCATTGATTTCAAGAGTAGCGCTTTTTATCCCGGCTTCATCTCCTGGTGATATATCCAGCACTCCCGCTTTGTACCCTTTTTTCTCTGCCCAGCGCAGATACATACGCATCAGCATCTCGGCCCAATCTTGTGATTCAGTGCCACCTGCTCCTGCATGCAGGTAAAGAACTGCTGAATGCCGGTCGTAAACACCAGAAAAAGAAAGTTCAAATTCCAACTTTAATACTTGTTCTTCAACCGCTTCAAGCTCGCAAATCAACTCTTCTTCCAAAGAAGAATGGATATCGGCTTCAAAAGACAGCAATTCTTCGATGTCCTGAAGCTGTTTTACCAACCCGTCTATCCTGGCCACATCTTCTCTTGCGGTAGCCAGTCGCTGCATGACTTTTCTGGCGTTTTGCGTATCTTGCCAAAAATTGGCTTCAACGGAAGCCTTTTCAAGAAGGACTATCTGTTTTCTCTTGTTATCCGAGTCAAAGCCGCACCCCTGCTTGCGCAACACGTTCTTTAAGTTCAGCGAGTTTATCAGCTAATTCTGACACCTGATTTACGCACTCCTTGTATTTCTTTGCTATTATTCGTTACAATCGGTAAACCACCAGCAGCCATATGAGCTTGCCTTATGGGTGCTGGCAATCGATACTTCCAGCAGATACTAAGTATCCATTTTTCCGCACTTTCCAGGCTAATCCTGTTCCCTATTGAAATAAAAACCGGACGTACATCTTGTCGGGTACGCAAGACTGTCCCAATTACTTCGTCTCTATCAATAAGACAGGATTTGCTGCCTTTCATTGTATCCGGTTCCGAGTATTTACCGCAAAGCCGTGATTTGGCGCAACCAATCGCCGGTATATCCAGATATAATCCAAGGTGACAAGCGATTCCCATCCGTCGCGGATGAGCTAATCCATGCCCGTCCACAATTATCAGATCAGGATAATTCTGCAGACACTGTATAGCCTTAATAATAAGCGGTATTTCGCGAAAGGACAATAAGCCTGGAATATAGGGAAAAGTTACCTTGCCGCACTCTCTGGAAACCTCTACAACATTCAAACCGGGGTATTCAAGTATTACAACCGCTGCTATTCCGATATCTCCTTTCGATGGAAACGATACGTCTACTCCAGCAATGTACCGAGCGCTGTCTACTGTCCCAGTTTTAACCACCCGGGAAGCTAATTCTTTTTGGATAGCTATAGCCTCGGAGGGAGATATTGACCCAAATGGATCATTCATCCTTAACACAATCGAATTATATCCAGCCGGAATAGTCCAATCAACCAAATTGAAGCACTTATATATTGCGCACTATTTTATTAATAATTTACTCTCATCATTCCGTTAATAATTCCAACGTTTTGAAGCTGTATTATGTTAATCAGTATGCAAAAGTTCAGATACATATTGGACTCCCGGGGAGGTGATATCCGGGAGTCTTTTTAATGAAACAGATATATGTGGAAAGTTATTACCCGAGAGGCTATAGTCGTTGGATGCAAAAGATCAACG
>JAQUNW010000045.1 GCA_028717385.1 Dehalococcoidales bacterium
TGATTATTCCGGACGTGCTTCCTCCGGGTAAAATCGTATTGATTCCAGAATTAAAAGGGGGATTCCATAGAGGGGATAAGCCAAAAAATAAAATAGAAATTTATAGTATCGAAGATGTAATGAAATGCATTGATAAAAATATAATTGGGTTTTTGCCGGTGTTTAAGGATCGCATTGATTAATTTAAAAGTTGTCTACCAGGCCAACTGGATATAAAAAATGGTATGTTTTTGATGGCCTGGTGTTTGTTTTTGGTCACTAAAGGATAGATATTACAATGATGGTATTACATAAATAATTAACTATACTTTTTTAATATGGCCCACGATTCCCTTTTTATCAATTTGTCCTGCTCGCCCGGCAGCAGGTCCTCGAATCTGTATCCGTCTAAGGTTTCCTCAAGTTCTTCGTTCATCTTTTCAAGCTGTTCTTTTGTGAATCCAGTTGTATTTTCATCTGTGAACATTTTCGATTTCTCCATTAACACCCAGATATAGATAAATCCTTTAAGTCCGCCTGTTCTTACTTTATACCTTTTTACATATTCGTAAAATTCTAACCGTTCTAAATATTTTATTACGGTATCCTTGTGGCAACCGGCTTCTGCTGCCACGTCCAGTGTGCTCCAGAATGGCCGTTTTTTAAGCAGTTCTAAAAAATAAGATGTTGAATAAGTTGGCATTTTACTCGTTTGCCTCCTTCTCAGTCTCGTAAACTCTGTCATATTTTCCGGTAATCTATAATCTTCGCATAAAATGAGCTTTCGCCTCCTTCTCAGTCTCGTAAACTCGCCCATCTGTCACATAGTGCCCTTCACTTTCCTCAGTGTAAACCAGGAAGACGGTTTCGTTTAGCGCGTTGTCTAGCATCCACGATTCTTCGTTCTCCCCGAAGTTTACTTCCGTGTACCAATCACCATCGTGTTTTGTTCCCTTTGAAAAAATCACAAAATCCTGGTCGTCTATAGGTTTGATTTCCTCTACAAACGGGGTTTCTCTGATCTCCCCGTCTGCAATCTCATAGTACGAGAGGTCTGCGTTCTTCATATAGTCGTACATTGATTCGTAGAATACGATCTCTATCGACTCCCCACATTTTGTACAGATAATTTCATCATCATGTTCAGTGATTTCAACTTCGTCGATGTGAGTTCCGCAGTGTGGGCAGTCGGTTTCTATAATGATCTGTTCGCGCACTTCATCGTGGATTTCTCTTTCTGCTTCGTTGCTTTCTTCTGTCATGGGTTCTTCTTCATGCGATTCTTCAGTGGTGGCATCATCGGCCGCATCTCCACTTAAATACTTCTTAATTTCCTTGTCTATGAAATCCGGAGAGTATCCACAAACGAGGGAGGTTTTTTCTTCGGTTTCCAAGTACCCTATCACGCTGCCTTTTCTTATCGTCTTGATGTCGTCCGCGTCATACTCTTCGGGGTTCAGTATCCACGCGCTGCCGTCCTTCCCGGTAATTATGCACCCGCCGTCGAGCAGCTCCTTTTTCTCAACCTTGATGAGTTCCTTCGTCCACTCTTCCCCTTCGTACACAAGGCCGAAGGGGGTTTCTTTTACCGTGCAGTCCATAACTGGCCCGGGATCTTCCTCGGTTTCCTCTTCGTCTTCATACCATCCAGGGAGCAAGGCTTTGTGCGCGGTCTTGTATGCTTTTGTTCTCCGGTCGAAGGAATCGGTAAGCAACTCGTCCAGGGTCTCTTCTTCTTGCTCTGACATCTGGCCCGCGACTCCGGAAAATTCTTCATCTTTCCTGTGATAAGGGGCAGCTCTAACGATTCCGGAGAACTCCCCGGTTTCAGTGTCCAGCTTGCAGGTAAAGCCAGTTGCAACATTGTTAAAATATTTTGTCATTTGTTCTACGCTCCTATTAACTTACTATACTACTACATTGTTTTTATCGTATATATAGTTATGGTATGATTGAAAAAAATTAAGATATGAATTTTAATACAGCGCCCGGCACATAGTCGTACGTCAAATTGTAGAACTTGTGTTCTTCCCCACGTTCTCCACTTCTCTCGTTTTCGAAGATACATACCACTTAGTCTGCACTGGCTCGATGAATATTTCTACCCTCTTGAGACAAATACCGTCTTCGTTTTCATAGCATTTGATCTGTTTCTTTTCCGCCTCGATGTACTCCTTTTTCGAAAACTTGAAATCATCCACGTCGTAGGTCTGTCCGTCAAATTTGAAAAATGTTTCCAGGTCTTCATTCTGGAAAAGGAAAGTTTCCCCAGGCTCTAGTGCAGTCGTCAACATTCTAATCTGTGCCACGATCTCGCAGTAATATTCATCCGCGATTCGTTTTCCTCCGAAGTTTCCTGTCTTTACGTTGTACCAAACTTCTCCACCCATGAAAGTCCGGAGCAGCTTGCTTGCATCCTTCACGCTCATTTCTTTTCCCCTGAACTTTGCACTTTCCACCCATCCTGCTTTTGCGTATACTACATCAAGCCCGTACATTTTTGCAAGATTGAAATAGATTCTGTGATATTTTCCACCCTTCCGTTCTTTTCCAATTTCGCGCAGTGCTTCAATGTTCATGTTTCTTGTCAACTCCTTTCAGGGCCGAATTCACCGCCCGGCTTCTACTACTACATTGTTTTTATCGTATATATAGTTATTGTTTTTATTAATAAAAGGAATAAAGAAATTTATTAATCGGTTAGTTCAAAATCAGGATGATTCAATTTCATGTGGTGGAAAAATCTTCCACATCCTTTACAATCTTTCCCGCAGACCGAGCACACCCATTCTTCGACGGTGGATTCTTCTTCCCTGTCATCGTCATTTTCATTTGATGGGGTATTAACCGGTGCGCTCCCGATGTATTTGAGCATTATTGCGTCTACTTGCTTTGTCGAGAATGGGGTTTCGTACTGTGATTTACCGGCCATAAAATCGATTGCCTGTGTATTAACAGACTTTTTGAATCCACGTTTTGCGTTTGCGAATTCGTCGGATAGTGCCCTCATAACTGCCTGCTGTACCAAAGTGTTCTTTACTTTGTTAGACACTTCCCCCGATACAGGCAGAGTTTCAACATACATTCGTTTTCTTGTCTTTGATTGTCCTTTATCCCCGCCACATTCATGATATGCAACATAGTTTTTATTGTTTCCGTGCCTGTGGTACTGGAACCCATCATAAACTGATGTCATAAACGTTTTCCCGTCGTCGGTTTCATATGCATACAACAGTGCACCGCAGTCTTCGCATACGGACAGTTTCCAGGATTGTACAGATTCATACTCATCGTGTTTAACCATGTTTCTTTTCAACTCCATCCAATCTTACTATACTACTACATTGTTTTTATCTTATATATAGTTATTGGTATTATACAAAAAAAATTAAGATAGGAAATTTAATACCGCGTCTTCGTCGGTCATCCGGATATGCGCTGACCCGATTTTATGCGAATAATAACCAACTTCTGCGTCTAATTGGTCAGCTATCCATTTTTGCAAGGTCCTGATTCCGTAAGCATCCGAAGGGAAAGCCCCCCAAACGTCATTGGACCTGAAATAAACGATGTTATGTAGTTTTCCATCTCTTAATAGCCACTGAGTAAATGACCAGCACGGGACCTCTGAAATGGTCATGCAGTTATCAATTTTGTCATAAATCGGGATTACTGCCCGCCTGGTGTTAGGTTCACTTTTTAACAGAGCTACAATTTTAGGTAATTGGTTTAATGACCATAGTCTTTCCCCGTAAGCATAGACAAAATCGGTTCCTTTTTGTTCTGCTTTCTCTGGATTTGTCAACGCGTCTGCAAAGTCATCGTCCAACTTTTTTATTAATGCGTCATCAACGTGGGATATGTCAGCTGTGGGGATCTTTATGTTTACGTCAGTAAGCTCTATGGTGTGATCCCCGCGCTGATCGTATATTTCCCTGCCAAAGTTCCAAACGCGGTACACGGTCTTTCTGTGAGCTTCTGGTATGGTTCTGGCGGTTATGTTCAGGTAATCATACATCTTTATCACCAAATCCCCAAGATCTTTCAACCCAAAGCTTTACACCATGAGCAGTTCCATGATGTTTGTTATCGCTGAAAGTTCTTGACACATAGATTCTTGATTTGCAATGCTCGCAAATTTTTATAGTTCTGTATTTATTTACTTTTATATTTTTATGACACTCCGGGCATCTTTTAGTTACGTATCTAGATTGTTGGTATTCTATTTGTTTGGCATTGTCTTTGTATGGCATGTTCATTGTCTCCTGAGACTTCGAGATTTCGCCGCGGTGGCATTTTCTATGCGTAGTTGGTATGTTTGTATAGGTAAGCGGTTAATCAGAGATAACTTGATAATTCAGGGGTATCAAGCATCGCTCTTTCACGAATAATTGATTCATATTTTTTATCTTTTTCAAATCCTATACAATCCCGGCCAGTTTCCCGACACGCTCTTAATGTTGTGCCTGAGCCAAGAAATGGATCTAATACAATATCACCCGGATTACTGGAAACTTCAATTAATCGCTTGATAAGTTCTTTCGGTTTTGTGGTTGAATGTTCTGTGTTTTCCTTTCCTCCAATTATTGGAATATCGAACACTTCATACATGCCTTTTTGGTAATTGAATGGTCTTCTAAGGTCTTCGTATTCTCTTCTCAGGTCTTCGTATTCTCTTCTTATGAATTTGTATTCTCTTCTTATGAATTCTTTCTGTAATGGAAGTTTGCAGAGTTCTTTATATGTTTCTTCTGTTGGCAAGTCCCACTGTGTTGAACCCCACCTGAAACAGTGGTCCGCACTTTGTCCTATTAATTCAATTATTTTTTTCTTTGGGATTCCAAGTGCTTCTTGAAACTCCTTAAAATATGTTCTCAGTGTCTGGAAATTGTTAACATCAAGCTTAACCATCTGCAATCCTGTTGTGTCCCATTCACAAAAATCGTTTCCCATACAATAAAATAAAATGCGTTCTGAAGCCGGGGCGTACTTCCTATCATTGTGCGCCCACTTCAAAGCAATATTATTCCTTTTATACCAGATGAGATGATTCAAAAAGTTAAAATGCTTGTCAGCCATTACCTGGACATAAGCAATGGTCCGATCATCTCCGAAAATATACAGGCTCCCGTTGTCTTTTAAGACTCTTTTGACCTCTATTAATACGGTTTCCAACCATGAAATATAACTATCTAACGTTTTCCATTGGTTGTCCCAATCATCGGAAACTATTTTGTAATAAGGTGGGTCAAGTATCGCAAGGTTTACGGAGTTTTCAGGTAGTTCTTTCATCAATTCCAGACAATCTCCGATTTTATATTTAATCAAATGGTTTCACTCCATACAAATTATAAACTATCTTCATTTCATCGAACAATTCCCCGGTTACCCGGTGAAGTGCCTGACCGGTTTTCGTTTTATGTCTTACTAACAATTTTTGATTACTGCGGGTTAGTTGACCTCTTGCACCACAATCAGGGCACCATGTGATTATTTTTACATAACTGTTTTTTTGGGGTTTCAGGATATATCTTATCATTC
>JAQUNW010000046.1 GCA_028717385.1 Dehalococcoidales bacterium
CGAAAGAACTAATTAAATACGGCTACAAACCCGGTCTAGTCTACAAGGTTAACAGGCAAGTTAAAGACAATACAATGGATTGCAAGGCATTAAGCTCGAACCAGCAACAAGCTGACATCACAATAGAAAATAGTAGTTTGGAATCTGAGCCTGAAGTAATAGCGTTGAAAAAGGCTATAAGAGTAGCTGAATTAAAAAAGAAGTTAACAGAAATAAACGCTCCATTAGAAATCGAATTAAGAATGCAAACCCTGGAGGAAAAAGTAGTTGCGCTGGAAGTTGGTATTGATCAACTCTTTGACAGCATTATAGATATTCAGACTATTCTTAATAATCCACCGATGTCAGAAATATACCATGAACATCAATGTTCCTGTGGACAAAAGGGAATTTGGGCTATAAAAGCTCAATGCCCAAAGTGTGGCCGGGATTATTTATACAAGAACAGCTTATGAAGTCAATACGCCGTTAGCACAGCCCTTTGAGTCTAAAAAGAAACAAGCTTATATTTTTTAGTTTTTTTGTTTTTTGAGTCCTGGAAGATTATTTCGAAATTTGCTATATATAACAGCCAGGACATTGTGCTTTTAGCCCAAAAACCTGCCATTCTTCCGTATTCCCATATATAGCTATAGGATACAAAGAATTTAGCAGTAACTGCCTTGCCTGTGATACCTGGTTCCCTCTGTCTTCTGAAGAGATTTTTCTTAAAGTAGTTCCACATTCGTTTTTCAAGGATTCGATCTTCTGTGCTTCATCTCCGAGATGGTGAGCTAACCATCCCCAAAGTGCATCATTTGCTAGCTGGTATGCAACTAATAAGAGAGATAGGTACTCGCCGTCAAGTTCCTGATCATTTTGTGAGTGTGGAATTTGACCTACGGCAGATCTTGTATTCCTAGCAAGAAGCTGCAACTGTTGAATGTGCTCTATTTGTCTTCGCTGTTTTTCCTTGCCAACATCAGCTTCTCGTTGTTTAGTATCAATGTTTTCGGGCTTCTGGATACTTTTAGTTGGTAATCCTGCTTGTGTGCAATAGCGGCAAATTGTCCTGTCGGATATTCCGGTTTCGAACTTTCTATCCACGGCTTCCCGAATTTCTTTGTTTGTGGGCCTGGGATTTGAGCTTGCCAAGCTAATGACATACTTCTTCAAGCCTCTTGGTGGTTTTTCACCGCTTTTCATAGCCTACTCCCATTCTTACACATAAACAACGGCATTAACTAAGACATTTTAGCACACATTCTTCACGAAATTGCCCGGTATGTTCACGGCATCAATATTTAAGTGCTATTTTTTTGAGTATAAGTAAATCATGAAGAAAAAAATGATAACAGAAGCCTAAGTAATCGATCATTGAATTTAAAAAGGTACGCTAATGACATTATTTGAAGAGGTAAAAAACCATCTAAACGTAACTTCAGGACCAGATGTACAAGGCTGGTATACCGCCTTTTGCCCCTTCCACAATGATAAAAACCATCCCAACCTCCGCTTCCGCGAAAATGGTTTCCGGTGCATGGCTTGTAATGAAAAGGGCAGTTTTAATAAATTAGCTATGAAGTTAGGTGTAACCAGGCTGAAGCCATCTTCCCGGAAAAAAATTATAGCCGCCTACGATTATCTTGACTTAGATGGAACACTATTATTCCAGGTAATACGGTATGAGCCAAAAGATTTCCGGCAACGCCGACCCGATGGGAATGGTGGCTGGCTTTGGAACCTGAACGGTGTTAAGCGGGTTCTATTCCGGCTTACCCAATTGATGGCTACCGCCGTTGAAAAGCCAGTTTTTATTGCGGAGGGCGAAAAGGATGTTTTGGCTCTCGAATCGATCGGATGTGTCGCTACATGTAATCCTTCTGGTGCGGGTAAATTTACCAAAGACCTGAGCGAGCCCCTGAAAGGAAGATTGGTTGTAGTGATTGCTGACAAGGATGAACCCGGACGATTACATGCTCAACAAATAGCTCGCATAATGAATGGTTTTGCTAAAGGTATAAAAGTTGTTGAAATGCCTGGCGAAAATGTGAAAGATGCCTCAGATTGGGTTTCGCTGGGTGGAACAACAAGTGAACTACAAGCGTTGGTCAAAGCAGCCCCAGTATGGATAGACCCTGAGATAGCTAAGGCTCAAGAAGAACAACGTAAAAGGGAGGCAGCCGGGGTTAAGCTATTGGAGTTAGCAAAACCTCTGCTGACTGACCCAGCAATTCTTTGCAAGGCTATAAATACTGTGGAAGAACTCGGTGTGGTTGGGGAGCGGAAAAACATAGGTTTAATATTTCTACAGGTTCGAAGCCGTGTCTTAAGTCGTCCAGTTAACATAGAGCTAAATTCACCGTCGTCATCTGGTAAAACTCATACCGTGTCTACCACCTTCAAGCTGGAGCACCCTGAAGCCATTTACGAGCTGACGGCATCAAGTGAGAGGGCTTTAATATACTCAAATGAGCCGATAGCAAACCGTATTCTATTTATTCAAGAGCCCGAAGGATTAGCCCAAGGAGTAGGCAGCGCCGCTCTCAAAAGTTTGCTCTGGGAAGGGCGCATTCGTTATGACACGGTAGTTAGCGATGGCGAAGAGCCAGTCGGCAAACATATAGCTAAAGACGGTCCTACTGGCCTTATAGTTACGACGACCCGGCCAATTGACGAACAACTCAGTAACCGCATGTTGCGCTTGGAAACTGATGATAGCACAGAACAGACCAAGAAAATATTACTTGCGATGGCTGAGGCAGCAGCCAGTAACCGTGATGAGCCTGAACTGACTCAATGGCATGCGGTGTCAAAGATTCTTGGCGAACCAGCTCAAGTAAAAATCCAGTTTGCTGGTTATCTGGCTAAAAGTATTTCACCTGCAGCATTACGCATTCGCAGGGATTTCAAGCACTTACTGACCATGATAGAAGCTTGTACTGTTGCCCATCGATTCCAACGTAGCCAAGATGAAAATGGGGCACTTATAGCTACAGTGGCTGATTACGCGATGGTACGGAGCCTGATAAGCGATGTTTTTCAGTCTGCGCAATCTGAAGGTATTACCCAGGCGGATAGGAAGATGATTGCAGCCGTGATCGAGTTAACTACTCCTGCTGGAGGCCAACCAGGAGAAAAACCAGTTACTCAGGCTGAAGTCCGAGAGCATCTAGGTATAAGTAAAAGCTCTACTTCATATCGAATCAAGCGTTTGCTCAAGCTTGGTTATCTGGCCAATCTGGAACTGAATAAGAGTAAGGGTATGAAATTAGTAGCTGGGGTGCCTTTGCCCGGTGAAGTTGATCCTCTTCCATCCGCCTGTGCTCTTACAGAATATCTGGTTGCTTGCGGACAGCATGAACTGGTTATCGGCTGGATCGACCCTGTGACCGGGGAAGTCCACAACTGCCGTGATCATTTTACCAATATCGATTGGAAAGACTACCCCCTACCCTTCAACAGAACCCTTGAACCCAGCTTTAAATCTGAACCTCAGCTAGCTTTGGATGCAAAAGGGTTCATGCCTGTTGAACCCATTGAACCAGCAGCAGTCCTTCCAGAAAGGTTCAACAGGGTTCAAACAGCTATGAACCCTAAAGAATCCACGATTGACTTAAACCTGAAGAAAAATTGGGGTTCAGGGGTTCAGCTGGAAAGCGATCTAACCGATTTTGAGGTTTTTTAATGACAGTATTCGATTTGATACAGGAAATAAGGTGCCGTGACATGCGGATAGAGGTTGTCGATGGGCAGATACAACTCGGTCCGAAATCGGCCATAACGCCTGATTTGAGACAGGCTGTTATACAAAACAAGCACCAGATATTGGTTTATCTGGTTAGGCAGGGTCTGGCATCACTCAATATCTATAACAATCCTCCGGAATGCCATAATCCCTTTACACCCCACCAGGAGCATGAACTTCCTCGAGAGTGCGATCCAGAAAGCTGTGATTGCTATCGCCTGTTTGGCTATCCACATCTATGCCAGGGTGCACCATGTCGATGGGTTTGGCCTGCATCTAGTATTGAAAAAACGAGATAAGGAGGGAAAAACAATGGAGGTGCCCGGAATCATCAAATGTATGTATGGTGTAAAAGACCCGGACCGAATAGTGAATGGAGATTATTGCACATTTACTAATCAACGATGCCCGGGTGATGGGTGGGTTGATCAGCAACCGCAAGGCCAATGCCAATATGGTGTAGTAATAATAGCCAATCGCACGCTGGCAAGTGAAGTGCTGAATCGTTTATTTGGCAGGCCTCAAGAAATGCCTTGGGAAGCCTTTATCAGAGAAGACCTCGAATGGGTGGAAAGGGAAAACATGAGCCCGGAGGATTTTAAACGCTGGTACACATGGTATTACGGGGGAGAGATTGAAGACCCAGAACAACGTAGAAGCAATGTTGATCTCTACGAAACGGCATTGAAAAGATATCGGGCAAAGTTAAACGGAAAATCTTAACGAGGACTCAGATTGAAATGGAATTGAAATGTATTGATTCTCCGATTATCAGCGCCGGTGGTGTAATAGGCAGCACAGCCTCAAACCATGAGGTGAAAGCGGGTTCGAATCCCAGCCCGGCGCTCCAATCAATCAGGGCTAAGCCGATTCCGCCTGTGATTGCGAAAACGGTGATCGTAAAAAACCATTACCTGCACACTTTCCCTGCCGCAACAATGCTTTGTTTTGGTGCTTTCATGGATGACCGATTGCTGGGCGCAATTACCTTTGGCTGCGGGCCAGCCAACGCATACCGGATGGTGGAAGGAGTTACACAGGAAGATTGTCTGACTTTGTCCCGTTTATGGCTGTCTGACGAACTTCCCTCCAACTCTGAGTCACGATTTATAGGCATTTGCTTAAAGTATCTGAAGAAGTACACGCAGGTGAAGTTCGTGGTCAGCTATGCTGATCCTGAACAAGGTCATGTTGGCACTATTTACCAGGCAACAGGGTGGATCTACACCGGGCTCAGCGTAGCAACACCCAGAGTTGATATAGGGGATGGAGTCTTACGTCACTCACGGAGCATAAGCCATTCTCTTGGTTCCCATGCAACCGGGTTTATGAGGGATTGCGGGCTAAAAACAAAAATCATCCCCCAAAGTAGAAAACACCGCTACATCTATCTGCTGAATCAAGAATGCCAGAAAATGTTGAAGCCAGCGATTTTACCTTATCCAAAATTGAGCGGGAGATCAGGCGAATGAATATTGTCGATATTAGATTAAAAAGGTTGAAGCCATCTCCTTGGAATCCAAATCGCATGGAAGAGGCGATAGTGGCACGTCTGAAATCAAGCTTAGCCCGTTATGGAATGGTTGAGCCGCTAGTAGTAAGACCGATAA
>JAQUNW010000047.1 GCA_028717385.1 Dehalococcoidales bacterium
AGAAACTCACCTGATCGAAACTTCTGCGGAAATCGACCCATCTCTTCTTAAAGGTAAAAAGAGGGTTGGTGTTACCGCTGGCGCATCTACTGATGATGAAACCATTGCCGGAGTAATCTCCAGGCTTGAACAGATTTCGGATTCCTGGTAGATTTGAAGGTAAAATTAGCTTTGTGCTAGACTCAAACATTAACCCTTGAAGGAGAAACATGAAGAAGCGCATTTTTTCGGGCATGCGCCCTACTGGCAGGCTGCATATTGGTAACTACCTGGGGGCATTACAAAACTGGGTCAATATGCAGGATGAGTTTGACTGTGTATATAGCGTGGTGGATATTCATGCGCTGACTTCTCTTGAAGATACTTCTGAATTGGTCCGGCTTACCCATGAGATGGTTCTGGATATAATGGCAGCCGGCATCGAACCGCAGAAAAGCACACTTTTTGTACAGTCACATGTGCCCGAAGTCACCGAACTTAATACTTATCTTTCTATGGTGACTCCTTTGAGCTGGCTGCTTCGGGTGCCTACTTTCAAGGAAAAGGTTAAGCTTCAGCCCCAAAATGTAAATTACGGCTTAGTGGGATACCCTGTTCTTATGGCGGCAGACATATTACTTTACAAGGCCGAACTCGTTCCAGTTGGACAAGATCAAATGCCTCATTTGGAACTGGCGCGGGAAATTGTAAGGAGATTCAATACCAGATTTAAGCCGGTTTTTCCCGAGCCTGAAGGACGATTGACAAACTTCCCGGTTGTACAGGGGCTGGACGGAGAAAAAATGAGTAAGCAAACTGGCAATTTAATCGAGCTTGCCATTACCGCTGAAGAAACAACAAAAAAAATAATGAGTGCTATTACCGATCCTTCGCGCAAGTTCCGTTCGGATCCAGGTAATCCAGATATATGCAATGTTTACCGGCTTCATGGGTATTTCAATGCAAATGAAATTGAGGAAATCGCTCATAAATGCCGCGATGCTTCTATCGGATGTGTTGATTGCAAGAAACGCCTTGCGGAAAAGATGAATCATGAATTGGCGCCGATTCGTGAACGTCGCCGGGAGCTTGAACAAAATCCTGAATTGGTGCGTCAGGTTTTGGAGGAAGGGGCTGAAAAAGCGCGGATTATCGCTAATAAAACAATGGTTGATGTCCGGCAGGCAATGGGATTATATAATTCCCCGGCATGGATTTAGGCTGAATTAGCTTATCCCGCGGCGTTTTAAGAAACGTTTCATTCTTTCCAGCGCTTCGTAGAGTTCTTTGAGAGAGGTTGCATAGCAACAGCGAATGTAACCTTCTCCATATTGACCGAAAGCGTTTCCCGGCACTACGGCGACCTTTTCTTCCATTAGAAGAGCATGCGCAAACTCTTCGCTCGTCATCCCGGTGTTTTTAATTGAAGGAAAAACGTAAAACGCTCCTTGCGGCTTATAGCAGGATAATCCTATATCACATAGACCTTTTAATATAATCAGCCTTCGCTTGTTGTAATCTGCAACCATTTCTGCGGCACTTGCCTCTCCGCTTTTAAGGGCTTCAATTGCGGCTACCTGGCTCATTGTGGGGGCGCTCATGATAGTATACTGATGGATTTTGGTCATAGCAGCAATAATGGCGGAAGGACCAACTGCATAACCTGCTCTCCAGCCAGTCATGGCGTAAGCTTTGGAAAAACCGCCCAAAAAAACAGTATTTTCATAAGCGTCAGGTAAAGTAGCTACACAGGTATGTTCGCACTCATAAACAAGACGGGAATATATTTCATCTGAAATGATAATAATCCCGTAACGGTTAGCTAGCTGGACTATATCTTCGAGTTTTTCGCGCGGCATAACGGTCCCGGTAGGATTGGCAGGATAGCCAATGATAATGGCTTTAGTTTTTTTGCTGATAAAAGGTTCGATGCCCTCAGCCGATATTTCGAATCGGTCTTCTTCGCGGGTTGGTATCATGACCGGTTTGCCGCCAGCAAGTATTACGCAGGCTGAATATGAAACATAGCACGGATCAGGTATAAGAACTTCGTCACCCGGATTAACAAGTGCCCGTGCAGCCAGGTCCATTGCTTCACTTACCCCAACGGTGATTAAAACTTGGGAATCTGGATCATATTCAAGGTGATAATGGCTGTTAAGATGCTTTGAAAGCTCTTGGCGTAGCTCTGGGATTCCTGTATTAGGAGTATACATTGTGTACCCGTTTTCAATTGATGAGATAGCGGCTTCGCGAATGTGATAAGGTGTAGGGTAATCCGGTTCCCCAATACCCAGTGAAATTACCCCGTCCATTGAAGCCAGAAGGTCAAAAAACTTGCGTATTCCGGATGGTGCAATATTTCCAACCCTGGAGGCAAGACGGTTGTTATATTTTACATCTTGTATTTTGGATTGCGTAGTCACCAGATAATCTTCTCCTGGTATGTTTTAAAGTACCACTTGCTGGCGCATGCCTTTATTCTTATCATCAAGTATTACACCATCTTCCTTGTAGCGTTTCAATAGAAAATGGGTAGTAGTGCCCTGTACGCCTTCTATTGGTGCCAACCGGTGCGTAACGAAGCTGGCAACTTCGTGCATGTTGCGTGCGGTAACGATAATTGCCAGGTCGTAGGTACCGGAAACAAGCATCACTGTTCTGGCTTCAGGGAATTGGTAGATACGCTCAGCGATGGCATCGAACCCAGCTTTCATCTGTGGGGTTACACGAACCTCGATGATAGCCCATACCTGTTCTTCAGCTAATTTGTCCCAATTAACTACCGCCTTGTACTTCAGTATTAAACCGTCTATTTCTGCCTGGTGGATAAGTTGTTCTATCTGATCAGTGTCAGCGCCCAGCATAGTAGCGATTTGCTCTGGAGTTAAACGACCGTCATCTTCCAGTAACCTTAACACTTTATTTAACATAGCGACACCTCAAATAATTGAAAAACAAGCAAACGTTTGTATGATTGTAACAGATCTTATCCTAATGAAGTAACTATTCTTTCCGTAGATAAAAAGCGAATTAAAAATGCAGCAACGGCTATCAGTAATAAAGCGCCAGCCAGAACCAGTCCGGTATAGAGCCAGGTTATTGTGGTGACTGAGCCTATACTGAATCCCAGCCCATAGAGCCCTGCAAATAGTGGGACAAAGATTATAAATCCAAGTAAACGGTTTTCTTTCATACCTAAAGCCAGTTGGGCTACTCCATTTAAACCGACAAAAGCGGCAATAAAAATAGGCACTACTACCATTATATGAAAAATTACCGATGCTCCGGGAAGAATAATCTCCTGATTTCTAACCCCAGTAATTATCAATAAAACAAAAACAGAAGTCAGCGCAAGAGTATAAGCAACCAGGCTGACTGCAATAACTTTGCCGAGCCAAATCTGGCGAAGTGTTGCCGGACTTGAGAGCAAGGTTTCAATAATGCGGTCGGTTTTCTCTTTGTAAAACACATGACCGGTGAGTGAATACGCCATAAACACTCCCAGCATGATAGACAGAAAGAACATGGTGCCATCGACGGATATTATTCCGCCGATTGATCCTTCTCCAGTTAATGACATGCCGTAAATAACGGCAAAAACCAATGCAACCCCCAGAGAGGAAAACATAGTGTTGCGGCTGGCAATCAGCTCTTTTATCTCTTTGCGGACTATCGCCAGACAGGTAGCCACTATTGTTTTTCCTCCCGGTGGATAATTTCGAGGTAAATGTCTTCCAGGGAGCGGTTGGTTCGCTTGATTTCATCTACCCGGATTCCAGCATTCACCAGGGCAGGCAACAGGTCTGGTGATTTACCCGATTTGAAAATCACCTTAATTTTACCGTCAGAGATGATAGTCTTTGCCACATGTTCAATAGATTTAATAATGATTGCAGCGTTATCCAGCTTCTCCTTTTCTTCAAGGGCGATTTCAACTGCCGGCTCACTGGATACAGAACGTAAATGCTTGATGGAATCACAGGCTATTATTCTGCCGCGCTGGAGGATGGCAATGCGGTCGCAGATGCGTTCTACTTCGTCAAGATCATGGGAGTTTAAGAATATTAGTATCTTTTGCTCTCTGGCAAGATTTAGTATTAGATCTCTCACCATTTTTTGAACTTCTGGATCAAGACCGGCGGAAGGCTCATCTAAAAGAAGAACCGAAGGAGAGTGAAGTATAGACCGGGCAAGACCGAGTTTGCGTCGCATTCCCCTGGAATAAGTACCAACTTTATCTTTACCGCGGGCGGTAAGCCCTGTGTATTCAAGAAGCGAGGACACTCGTTTTTGTCGATCTGTTACATCATATAACCTGGCATAGTAATCCAGATTATCCTCTCCGGAAAGATTTTCGTACAGGCCATCATTTTCCAGCAGGACTCCGACTTTACGCCGAAGATGCGGATTCTGGCTAAGCGGTTGCCCCCAGACATATGCTGTGCCAGACGTTGGACGAAGCAAGCCCAGGATGAGGCGCATGGTAGTAGTTTTGCCGGCGCCATTGTGGCCAAGGCAGCCAAAGACTTCACCTTCGTTTACTTCCAGGTTTATATCATCTACTGCCAGTGTGCTTTTGAACTTTTTAGTCAGGTTTTTTATTTCTATCATTTAATCTTACAAGTACTGCTTCTAAGAATTGCCCCCGATAGGTTATTCAGGAAGAGTTGGTTTTTGTTTATGAAAATCAGTAGCCTGTTCGTAAGCGTAGCCGATCCTGAAAAGGGTATTTTCGTTGAATGGTTTGGCCATGATTTGAAGCCCTACTGGCAAACCTTCAGAAAAGCCTGCCGGAATTGATATCGCTGGAATACCTGCAATGTTTATTGGGAGTGTGCATACATCGGTTAAATACATTTGCATTGGATCATTCAGCTTCTCTCCCAGTTTATAAGCTGTGCAGGGGGCGGTGGGTGAAACCAGTGCATCGTACTTTTCAAAAGCAGCTGAAAATTCACGGCTAATAATAGTGCGAACCTTTTGTGCTTTAAGATAGTAAGCATCATAATAACCCGCACTGAGAGCATAGGTTCCAAGCATGATGCGGCGTTTAACCTCAGGCCCGAGACCCAGCTCACGGGTTTTTTCCATCACTTCCCACATATTTTCCGAATCGGGGTACGTATAGCCGTATCTAACTCCATCGTAGCGTGAGAGGTTAGCAGAAGCTTCTGATGGGGCTAATATATA
>JAQUNW010000048.1 GCA_028717385.1 Dehalococcoidales bacterium
CCCGAGTTAGTATTAAAATTGTCAAAAATATTACTGTGACAAAGGAGGTCTTTGTGCACTTTCTAGCACTGTCGCTAAGGCTATCATTGCCAGAGAATTATTGTCAAGTGTGCCTAGCTTTGGACGGCGATTTTATTTTTTAAATGCGGCCGGTTTTGATAAACGCTATCAGGTTGCCACCCCGTATAATATGCCAGGCAAATGCTGCCACGATTAACGTACCGATAATCTCGGGTATATACACAGACGGGTTTGAAGTAAGTGTTTCAAAAAGCCCACCTAGCCATTCCCCGGTTTCATGGCGCTCAAATACCACCCCAAACAGCGGCCAGAACAGTGTACGTGGATTTCGCCATATTTGGTCCAGAGCAAGGTGGGCAAATGTGCCGACACCAAGCAGCAGCAGGGCTGTGTTGCGCCGGTAATAATACAGCAGGAGGCCTGCTGCAATCAGTATGAGTAAAAAAAGAAGGGTGTGAGCATATATGCGCCCATTACCTATTTCATCAGCCAGCAGATAGATTCCAAGAGGTTTATCGATGATGTCGGGAAGCATGGAACCGATCAAAAGCATTCTGTAATCTATTCCAGATACATGGAAAGGTTTGTTAACCCTTGAAGAAGCGCTTGCGCTGGCAGATTTTTCTCCGTCGCCAGTTTTAACTGGACCAGGCTCATCTCGATTCAATATGGACACGGTTTTACCGGCAAGCCAGGCGCAGCCGGCGGTTATACCAGTGTGAGCAAAAAGTAGCATAATGGTAATAATAAACCTTTTACCTTGTTCGGGTAAACTTTTTCAGGCAGTGATTAATTATAAATTCAGAACTGGAATTAGCAGCCTTTGGTATTATAAACTAGGGTTGTCTAACAATTACTGTAAAAGGAATGGTTTTATAAGAGATGGAGACATGCAGAAATTGCGGGCAGAGAACCCTGGCTACTCTGGACTGGGCTTGCCCCTGGTGTGGCTTTCCGCTGAAAAAGGGGAAAAGGCTGGAAGTAACTTATACACAGGCGGTTAAACTCAGAAGGATGCCGGAAACTGAATACCAGGAGCTTTTTGAGGATTTTATGCAACCGGAACCGGTGGCGCATAACTTCTCAGTTAAAAAAGAGGATAATGCTTCGCTGCATTCAGGTGAACCTCCCGCTGAGATGTTACTTCTAAGCGAAGATGAGGAAGAATTCCAGGTGATGGCTGCAGATATAGAAACTGCCCGCCAAAGCCGGGAGTTTAGTGAGGAGGAGCCCGTCAGGAGCTTTAAAGGCGAAGATATCAAAGAATCTGCTGCAGAGGGGGAAGCATCAAGCTGGGAAGAAATGATGGAACAGGTGCCGGGTGTGTTTGGCGCGGGTGAAACAACCAGTCCTGTTTCTGATTACCAGGTTTTTGCGGAGGAGCCTGTCGAGGAAGATCCGGAAGAGCCGAATGCAGTCTGTGAGGAAGGCCAAAATGAAGAACTGGCAACTTGTGCACCAGAACCTGCCCCGGAAGAGGCTGAGCATTCTTGTGAACCCGAGCTCGAGCCGGTGGCAGCTATTGACATAACTATAGAAGAGCTGATGGAAGCCTATCAACAGAATGATGAGACTGCAGATGAACGTTACAATGATAAGTTGCTCGCGCTTACAGGTGTGGTTGCGCTGGCAAACGTGCGTGGTGACCGGGATTTCCAGTACGTTACGGTGACAGGGAAAGACCAGAATATTTTCCGTTCGATAAAATGCGTGTTTAATATGGATAAAGCTTTTCAGTTGGAGGGGCTGGAACGCGGGCAGACGGTAGTGATATCGGGCAGGTTCAGAGGCTCGCTGACTTCCATGAGCCTGGTGGATTGTTCGATTATCTAGTTATTAAGGATGATACTTGGAAGCTCAATGATAAAAACAGCTCCATTGCCAGGCTTGTTTTCCGCTCTTATATTCCCGCCATGTTCGGTAATAATCCCATAAACGATGGAAAGACCCCAGGCAAGTTCCCTGTCCGACTTTGCGAGTGGTAAAAACGGCGCTTTTTGCATTGGTTGTTCCCTGGCAAAAACCATCAGGTAATTTACAATCGAGGCGGTACGCCTGGCATCCCGGTTGATATGTTCCAGCAGTTCTTTTATCTCTCCGGATGCTTCACCTTGCAGAAGGTAATCGGATGTAGACCATGATCAAAGGCTGTGAGCCTATCATAGTCAATGTACCGCCCATAATTGCGGCAAAACCGATTGGCATTATCAGGCTGGAAGCGGAAACTTTAATGCGTTTTGACAGGTTCAAAATCGAGGGAAGAAAAATCACCACGGCGCCGATGTTCTGGATAAAACCGGAAAGAAGACCCACTGCGGAAGATACCATGGCAAGTGTACCAGCCCGGTTGTTACCTGCAGCCTTGAAGACCAGGTTTGAGAAACTATCCATATTATCGCCGGGCAATGAGAAAGCCAGGGTGGCCAGTTATTAACTGGCCTTTTTTACTTAGTGCAATGGCTTGAAGCCTAATCTATAAATTGCTGGGCTAACATATCCCAGCACCCATCCATCAATGCAGTTTTAATAGCACCGTTTTCCACTGTGATCATGGCTTCATGTGGGGTAATAACCTGCAGAAGCATCTGGCCGTCTCTATCCCCGTAACCTGAATGGCTGCATTCGAATTTGTAGACGATTGTCCAGGCATTTTTAATATCCGGATACAGAGTGTCTTCCAGCACGAGAGAGCTTTCAATGCCATCGTAAGCAAAGGTTGGGCAGTCTTTTATAAATCCTTCCGCCATTTGACGGGCTTGCTCCTCCGTGAGGGTTTTGCCTTCCCCGCTGACCTGGGTTGTGCAGGCAATTGCAAGCACCGGTATAATGGCCAGGGCCAGGGTGATAAGGTACCAGCGTTTTTTCATGAGTCCTTCTCCTTTTACTATTAGTGCTTATAAATTCTAACGGTAAACGCAGTAAAAGGTTAGGATTAGACGATTTGTATTCGATATATGTTCGTTATTATAAATTGAGTATATCTGCCAGTACCTTCTGACTGGCTCCGAAATGGGGTTTCCCGTCTATTACAACCACCGGGCGTCGTACCAGCCTGGGTTCTTCTGACATAAGTTCAATCAATTTATCATCACTCAATGATTCAGCCTCGACCCCAAGCTCTTTGAATGAAGGGCTTTTAAAATTAAACATTTCAGATGGCGGACTATCCTTTAAAATGCCCTTGATTTCCTCCCGGTTAAACGGTTCCTTGAAAAAATCACGCTCTTTTAAAGTGAAGCTTTTTTGCAAAAGAAACTCCTTTGCTTTACGGCAGGTGTTTCATCGCGCCCAGCAATAGAATTCTGTTTCCATTTATTTTCCGCCTTAACTTTATGATGTTGGCTAAATATAAGACTATAAATAAAAGAATTCAACAATGTTAATCTTAAGGGGAATTACAATGAATTGTCGTTAATCAGCTTACAAAGATGATGCTGGTTAGTTACTCACCAGCAGCGACAGTTGCGCAGGCATCCAGGTGGTAGCATTGGGTATCATAAGGGTTAGCTGGTTTATTAGCTGTTTCGCAAGCTACGCGTACGGTAATATCATAATTACCTGCTTTTTCAGGTGTGAAGCTAAACACAAAAGGGAAATTCTCATCCGGTGGGATGATCAAAATTTTATCTTCGATCAATTCTTGGTTGACAATTAAAAACGCGCGAATCCGACTTTCGTAATTACCGGAGCAATAGATATCAGTCCAGATATCTACTTTCCCCCCAAGATTAATATTTTCAGGTAATAATATGATACTGTGTATGATTAACTCATAATATAGCCAGCTATCAAGTGGATTGACTGGTTGTAATAGCTCTTCATCTTTAAACGTGCCCGTAGTGTTAAGGGTATGATTTGAAATGCTGGCGGCTGGAGAATCACTATACGTGGTTGGAATAGCTGTTGATTCCCCTGCATTAGAATTGTATGACAAACCAGCCGCCAGAGCTAAGGCAGTAATCACCATAAACGCAGGATATTTTATTCTCCCCCTTACAACTCCTCGTCCTCATACCCCTTGTTTTATTGGCGAGATATTAAAGTATTCTCGCTAGTAGTCAACACCTGCCTGGCCTTCAGTCTCAACCCAGATAGGTGGCATGTAAGGCCTGGGCTCACGCTGAGTTTCGATATAGGTATCCTTGAGTTCGTTGACTAATGGCCACGAATTAATTGCTACCTTCCCACTTCCATTGCAAGCCTTGCAGCTCACATCACCTTTATTAATAGATGCTTGTACTTCGGTGATTTTGGGCTGGTCAACCATCACGCTGGTGGAAAAATACACCGTAAATGTGTTTTCTGTTGCAGATTGCGGCTCAACTTCAGCAATTGCAAATTGTGTATCGAGCAATTTGCCGGTGGTAAAATCAATAAGAAAAAGATTCACCCAGCCTCCAGCCTCTTCGTGTGAATGGTTTTCGAATACTACATCTACCTCATATTGATATACGCGGTATGAATCACAACCAGCCAGAAAACGGGTTAATTCCCGGTATTCTACGCTGACGATTTCGACCTCGTCCATACTTGAGCTAGATAATGTTCCTTGGCTGTCACAAACTGGGCAAGGCGTTTTGATAAGGGCGGTTAGTGCCAGAATAGGTACCAAGGTAAAGAAAGCAATATATCGTTTCTGGATGCGAAATTTGTTTGCGATATTCATCTCATTTGCCCTCCCTTGGGATTAATTATTTCACCTTTGAATATTATTCTTTTTACTTTATTATTATACAATAGTTTGCTTGATTTGTCCTGTCGTATAAGAATATCAACTTAAGAATACGCAGTATATATAACGCATATTGCAGAAAAAAGATATCAGAAACGGGCTGGAGATTATCCAGCCCGTTTCGTTGTGCCTGTAACGCTTGTCTGTTAAGCCTTAAGGCTATTTGCAGGCAAGGATGGCACGTTTGGTCATAACCTTGGCTATCTGGATCTTGTATTTGTTCTGACCCAGGGCTGC
>JAQUNW010000049.1 GCA_028717385.1 Dehalococcoidales bacterium
CCAAGACGAGCCATTGGGTACCGCAGATGCCATATTTAGAGTCAAGTCAATGGTTGAAGAACATTTTCTGGTTTTAAATGGCGATACACTGTATCGACCGCAGGATATTTCCGGGCTTTTAGCCATTTCAACTCCAGCAATGGGAGTTATTCAGGTAGCCGATGCTCGGAATATGGGTGTTGTTACCACGCGGGATAATTGGGTAAGCAGTATTGTGGAGAAAGTCGTTCCACCGCCCACAAATATTGCCAATGCCGGGATTTATTTGTTTAACAGGGAAATCTTTTCAGCGATTACCAGCCTGGAGAAATCTCCGAGGGGAGAGTACGAAATCCCGGGAGCAATACAAGCCCTGATTGATAGCGGAACGAGCTTTGGCTGGTATGAGTTGTCAGACTGGCTTACCTTTTCCGATCCCTGGGATTTATTAAACGGGGGAGATTGGGTATATGAACCTTCAGCCATGGAAATCCTTGGTACAATCGAACAAGGAGCGGTGATAAAAGACAACGTCGGTGTTGGAAAAGGCACTGTTATACGCTCCGGTAGCTATATATGTGGGCCGGTTATTATCGGAAACAATTGTGACATTGGGCCGAATTGTTTTGTGCGGGCTTCCACCTCAATAGGCGATAGCTGTCATATCGGCGCTTCGGTAGAAATCAAGAACTCGATTATTATGGCGGGTACTAGAGTGCCACATCTAACTTATATCGGGGATAGCGTCATCGGTGAAGGATGTAATTTTGGTTCTGGTACCCAAATTGCTAATTTAAGGTTTGATAATATGAATGTAAAAGCTGCCGGTATTGACTCTGGCAGGAGGAAGCTGGGGGCAGTCATAGGGGATCGTGTTTCTACCGGGATCAATGTCAGTATTGATGCAGGTACAGTGATAGGATCTGATGCGCGGATTGGGCCTGGAGTGTTTGTCCGAGGGGCTATTGAGCCAGGAAGCCGTATATTTCGAAACCAGCAATAATTGGTTGATCAGATGTGTGGATAATTAAATCCAAGACAAATTTAATTCTCGAGCACCCATAAAAATTTGTCACCCTTGAGCGTAGCGAAGGATCTCACACAAGTTGTGCCCGTACTTACGGAAAATAAAAAAACTAAATCTCGAGCCACGAATCCGAATAAAGTACGTCTCCCGAAAGCACCCGGTAAGTCTTGTAATATTCCATCTGTTTATCATCAAGCCTTGCAGGATCCACTTCTTCGCCTTCCATCAAGCGGTGCACAAGATCAACAACCGAGCTGAGTTGCCCTCGGGCAATTTGCACCAGTTCTGTATCGAGCGTATCGCAGATAGCGGCATATAACCCATACTTGATTAACATAGCCAGGAAGGTTCGGTTGAAATACCCTCTGAGGTGTGAAGGCACTCCGCTTGATATGTTGGAAAGACCCACAATTGAGCGGCACCCCGGAGCAATTTCCGAAAGCATGCTCATGCATTCCAGGCAAGATTTTACCTGAAAAATATCCACTGTAACCGGTGTGGCAATTGGATCAATCCAAATCCTTTCAGGTGGGATGCCTGCTTCTCCTGCCTGGTAAACCAGGTCAACTGCCAGCATGCAGCGCTCATTAGCATCGCGTGGCATTCCTTCTGTTCCCCAAAGCAGGCCAATTATGTCTACATTATATTTGTTAGCCAGCGGGAGTAGTTTTTCCAACCTCTCCGGTTGAAGTGAAACCGAATTGATGAGTGCCGGTTTAGAGGCAGCCTGTAATCCGGCTTCAATAGCATCGGCGTTGGTGGTATCCAGCGCTAGAGATAAAGGACTGACCTCTTCAACAGTTTTTACCAGCCAATCCATGAGTTCGGCTCCTTCTTTGCGAGATGGTCCGATATTTAAATCCAGCATGTCGGCTCCGGATTTAGTTAAAGCGACTGTAAGTTCTTTAACTGGTTTATCGTTGCGCTCCCTGAAGGCTGTACCAATGCTCCTGGAAACAGTATTTATATTTTCAGCAACTAATATCATTTTCCTGCCCCCCAGTTTTTCAGATATGTCGGAAGATGGGAAGCCTCTCTGGGGCCAATTAATATTTCCCATCCCTCTAACTCTTCTTCTAGCCCGGTACTTTCAAAATCTACATAGCCCGGGATTATCAGTTTTCGGTGGGCAATTTTTTCTTCGATGCCGCTTTTCTTGACGAATTGGCTGATGTTGTCAGCGCTGAACTTACCAGCTGCCCAGGCGGTCATGATGCTTAGCCCTTCAGTATTTTTCACCAACAGATAGGCTGGGACGCGGCTGCTTTCTATTTCTCCGGTAAGCAAGAAATAAGTCAAAGAGAAATTACTGGTGAGTAATACTGGAGAATTTTCATCTGGGCTGCCGATCTCGTAAATGCCCTCTTTAGTAGCCAGTGGGCGCTGTGGATCGGTGAAGATATTCATTCTTTCCACTAATAGTGTAAATAGTGATTCGGCTTGGATTTCGTTTAGAACTACCAACCCTGCATATTTGGCAATCAGGATAGAAGCATACAGAGTTTCTTTTAAAGGTGTATCGCTCATCTCCCCGGGGAATACAATGGTAGGGAAACCAAGTGGGCGATACTTGTTGATTAACGCAGAGCGCCGAATAGCTATCTGGTCATTAAATGCCTGCTTGATTGTTCGAGCGCCGGAATCCAGCACCAATTCCTTGAATCCTCCAGCAGTTATCCGCTCAGCCAGTTCTGCAAGCTTTTCCAGATTTTCAGCCTTGATGGCAAGAGGGCAGGCGTATTTTTTAGCAAGTTCAAGCATTGTATCAGCATTATTTTTGTTTGCCGCATAGATTAAAGGTCGGTTGGGCGCTGATACTTGCAGTGCTTTTTCTAATACCCCTGGTTCAGAGCATATAAGGATTAAAGCTGCATCGGTTTTATTGATTACACTTTCAACTACTGAGGTGTATTTTTCTGCATCCCCGGAATCGTATCTTATTGCCAGCATTTCGGCCTTGAGTTTGTTGCCTGCCCGCTCATAATGAAGCGATTCAAACTGTTCAAATTGTTTATTGATTCTTGATTCATCCATTGAATCGCTGATGGTGAACGCTATCGGGGGAGGGTTCTCAAAGCGTTTTTCGTGCCTGAACATTACCGTCTCCCCGCCGGTTTTCACCATGCGCTCTCCGGCACCGATGATTATTGCTCTTATCGGTGGGGCGGAAGCTTCTTCCAGTTTTATTCTGACTTCACTGCTGAGATGAGGGCACTTATCAAGCTCCGATTTTCCTGCAGCAATGCTCATGGCAAACGCTAAACATGTTGGCACACCGCAATCTCCGCAGTTAGTTTTCGGGAGCAGTTTGAATATTTCGATACCGGAAAGGGCCATACAATATTCTCCTTAATAAGCTAATCAGGTTAATTAGCAAGTTCGCCGATTATTTCTTTTACCAGCGCGATTGCTTTCGGGTGGCGCATTATCATTACATCTCCACCTGCAAGCAAGAGTATCATCGCCGAAACCGCTTCCAGCAGAATTCCGCGAGTTTCCTCATTGCCCAATTCAGGGGCATCAATAGCGGGAATCTTAGCCTCTTTAGTTTTCCATACTTCGCGCGCCACATTACATATTATTGGCATCTGCAATTTATCATCTTGCTGGGTAAGGGCGGCAATACGAATACGCTCCATTACAGAATAACAATACTCAATCCCGTACCCAACGCTGCTAACGGTGGGGTCAATCAATATATCACTGGGCGAAATTCCCGTATTGGCAAGCAGGATATTCAGCTGTTTGGCCAAGTTGATGTCAATAGGCGAAGAGGCGATTATCAGATGGTTGTTATGGATTGCCGCTTCCGCAACAGTTTTATAATTCTTCTCTTCAACAGGACCGAGAGCGAGTCTTTTCCCGGAGCACTTTTCAGCTATTCTGGCTAGTACCCGTTTATCCTTTTCCGGGTTGGCTGTTCCCCAAACTATTAGAGGTACATCGATAGCTTCAGCAACGCTTAAAGTGATCTGCGCGGCTTCTTCCGGGTCCCTGTCGAGCCCATTGGGATCAGTAGCTTCCAATTGCAGACAAACTATTTCAGCGCCGTATTCCTTTACACATTTTTGTGCCCAGCGGGGGGGATTCCCAAAAACATCCTTAAACGGTTTAATAGCTGCCGCTGGCCAGCCATCAGGTTGGCAATCGTAAATCTCCATGGCTATTTTGGGCAGGTTGGGCATGATTCCTTCAAACAGGTGGAAAGGATAACAAGTTTGCCCTCCAACCCGGACCATGGTTTTACCATGTCCGATTCCGGCATCCCTGACTTTTCCGTTATATTTTATAGCGGGAGTTTCAAATGGCATTTCACGCTCCTTTTAACTGGTTGAGAATATGCAATTTCCAAGCTTTTGTTCAGGGTAAAACCTTATGGTTTTAAACCGATGGACAGCTTAGCAGCTTTTACGGTATTTGCCATCAGCATGGCAATTGTCATTGGGCCTACTCCCCCTGGCGATGGAGTAATAGCGCCGGCTTTCTGGCTGACTTCTTCAAAGGCTACATCCCCTGTGAGTTTGGCCTTTCCGTTTATTGTCGTCCCAATTCTATTAGTGCCGACATCTATGACTGTTGCTCCTTCTTTAACCATATCAGCTGTTATAAAACCGGGAATACCAATGGCAACAATCAGTATATCAGCTTGAAGAGTATAGTCTCGAATATTGGGAGTGCGGCTATGACATATAGTAACAGTGGCATTGGCGAACGGATTTTTCTGCACAAGTATATTGGCAATTGGCTTTCCAACGATGTTACTGCGCCCAACCACAACAACGTGCTTGCCTTCGGTTTCTATATTACTCCTGATCAATAGTTGCTGTATCCCGGCCGGGGTGCAGGATAAAAACGTATCTTCCCCGATAACCATTTTCCCAAGGCTGTAGGGGTGGAAGCCATCAACATCCTTTTTGGGATCTATCGCCAGCAGGATTTCGGTTTCATTAATA
>JAQUNW010000050.1 GCA_028717385.1 Dehalococcoidales bacterium
TCAAAAAATGGATAAAATAATTTGCGATCGTTTCAATATAACTAAAAAAATAAATTTAAAACCATGGGTTAAAGTAATTAGTAATTATAATGAATTACATGAAGAAACAATTATTGCCGTGGTTGGCAAATATGTTGAATTAGAAGATGCATATATTTCAGTTAAAGAAGCTTTAAAACATGCCGGCTTACCTTTCCATTGCAATGTTAAAGTAAGCTTTGTTAATGCTCGTGAATTAAACGAAACCAATTATCAAGAAGTTTTAAAAGATTATGATGGCATCCTAGTTCCTGGTGGCTTTGGTTTATCAGGAATCGATGGTAAAATATTAGCTATTAAATATGCACGCGAAAATAAAGTTCCCTTTTTAGGCATCTGTCTTGGTTTACAATTAGCCGTTATAGAATACGCTCAAAATGTTTTGAAATTAGAAGGTGCCAATTCAACTGAATTTGATCCGGAAACTAAGTATCCAATTATTAATTACCTTCCAGATCAATATACCGGTATTAATTTAGGTGGCACTATGCGTTTGGGAGCTTATGATTGTGATATCAAAGAAAAAACTTTAGCTTATGAAGTTTATAATTCTAAAAAAATTAAAGAACGTCATCGTCATCGTTATGAATTTGATAACAATTATCGTTTACAATTTGAAGAACAAGGGATGATTTTTTCTGGAATTAATCCTCAATCTAATCTAGTTGAAATAATTGAATTGAAAGCTCACCCTTATTATATCGCTTCTCAATTTCATCCTGAATTTAAAAGCCGACCCACCAAAGCTCACCCATTATTTTGTGGATTAGTTAAAGCTAGTATTGCTAATTTTAAAAAGAAAAGTAAATAACATAGTTTAAATAACCAAAAACAATATTTTACATATTGTTTTTTTATGGTAAAAGTAATTGCACTTTTAATTGTTTTATTGTATAATTAAAAAGGTTTGGAGGGATTTTTATGATGATTGACTTAACTAAATTAATAAACAATTATGAAAAAGAAATTGATGTCAATGAAACTATAACCTTCGATCAAGAATATTTATCAACCACTGATATTAGAAGTATAAAACCAGTAGCAGTTACCGGAACCATTACTAAAAGCGATGGTGAATTCTTCAACCTTAATTTAAAAATCAAAGGTGAAATGACTCTCCCTTGTTCAATTACTTTAGCTGATGTAATATTGCCCTTTGATATTAATTACGAAAGTGATATTACTGATGAGAATGAAAATTTAAAAATAATGGGCAATAACCTTGATATTATCCCAATAGTATGGGAGAATATAGTTACTGAAATTCCGATTAAAGTAGTAGCACCAAATGCTAAACCAATTAAAAAAGGTGAAGGTTGGCAAATACTTACGGAAGATGATGAAAATAAACCGTTAAGTGAACTAAAAGACTTACTTAAAGAAAAGGAGGATGAATAATGGCAGTTCCAGCAAGAAAAATTAGTAAAACATCCAAAAGAATGCGTCGTGCTCATGACTTCTTAACAGCATCAAGCACTACTGTATGCCCTAACTGTAAAGCAGTTATCAAACCACACCGCGTGTGTGATGCTTGTGGATATTATAAAGGTAAAAAAGTTACTAAAGATAAAGAAGAAACAACTAAATAGTTGTTTTTTTTAATTTAAAAAGATACATTATCTTTCGACTAATGTATCTTTTATTATTTTCACCTTATAATTTTGTAGTTTATCTAGTATATCAGGATTAATAGTTGCTACTCTATAAGTAATTGTTTCTCCATAAACTTTATTTAAAATAGGTACACTATATAAAATATAATCTATATCTTTAGTATCTTCATAATTAAATGTTACTTCAAATATAATACCTCTTCTCAATGTAACTAATTCACTAAGTTTTAAACATTCATTAACACTTTTCCGATAGGCTCGGATTAAACCCCCAGCTCCTAGTTTAACCCCTCCAAAGTATCGAACCACTACACACAATATAAGATTAAGTTCATGGCTTTCTAAGACACTTAAAATAGGTATCCCAGCTGTTCCTCCCGGTTCATTATCATCACTACTTCTTTTAACATCGTTAATAATATAGGCATAACAATAATGAGTAGCATCTTTATATTCTTTTTTCAAACCATTTAAAAAATCATCAATTTCACTTTCATCGTTAACTTTAAATAAAAAAGTGATAAACCTCGATTTATTAATTACTAATTCATTATTAATATTTTTTTTAATTGTTTTCATTGCACCACCACTTAAATTATATCATAATATGGTATAATTTAAGTAGGTGATAGTATGAGTAAAATAAAAGTAATGGATGAAATCCTAGCTAATAAGATAGCTGCCGGAGAAGTAATTGAAAAATGTGTTTCTATTGTTAAGGAATTAGTAGAAAATAGTATTGATGCTAATGCGACTGACATTAAAATAGATTTAATCGAATCTGGGGTTAAAGAAATAAAAGTAACTGATAACGGTAGTGGGATGGATAAAGAGGACGCCTTACTAGCTTTTCAGCGCCATGCTTCTTCAAAACTAACTACGGATGAAGATTTATACAAGATTAAAACTTTAGGCTTTAGAGGCGAAGCCTTGCCCTCCATTGCATCCGTTAGTGAAATTAGTATTAAGACTAGTGATCAAAATAATGGCACCCTTATTAATATTAAAGGTGGTAAGGTTATCAGCCATGTTAGTTCTGATTTGAGAAGTGGCACTATTATTGCCGTTAAGAACTTATTTTATAATACCCCAGCTCGTTTAAAACATCTATCTAGTTTATATAACGAATTAGCTAATATTATTGAATATGTTAATAAAATAGCTTTAGCGTATCCTGAAATTAAGTTTACGTTAACTAATGATAATAAAAAAATATTTTATACTGATGGTAGTAATAATTTATTAAAAGTTATCAATTCTATTTATGGTTTAGAAGTAACCAAAAAGATGTTAGCTATCAAGAATAGTAATGATGATTATGATATTGAAGGTTATATCTCACTGCCCGAAATAACTAGATCTAATCGAAATCATATAATTACTTTAATTAATAATCGGGTAGTTCGTAATCAAGAATTAAATAAAGCTATTAATGATGCTTATCATAATTATAAAGCTGATGATCGTTATCCGATTATTATTTTAAAAATAACTACCGATCCTTCCATAGTCGATGTTAATATTCATCCTACCAAAATGGATGTTAAGTTTGGTAAAAAAGAAGAATTATTTGAATTAGTTAAAGAAACTATTATTACTAAATTACAAAGTATTTCACTAATTCCTAAGGTTGAATATAAGGAACCAGCTATCAATTATGAAATACCCACCTTAGATTTAGAACGTTATATCATTCCTGATCAACCAATTCTTAAAGTAGATATGCCAAATATGGATACGTCTAAATTAATTGAATTATATCCAATTGGCATCGCTTTAGGAACCTATATCATTGCTCAAAATGAAACTGGAATTTATTTAATTGACCAACATGCCGCTAAAGAACGAATTAATTATGAAAAATATGTTAAAGAACTGGGTAATCCCAAGCCTTTAACCACTAAAATGCTAATTCCTTTTACTTTGGAATTACCTAATAATGAGTATTTGATTCTAAATGAAAATCTTGACATTTTAACTAAAATGGGGTTTAATATTCAAGAGATGGGGATTAATACCATAACTGTGAAAGAACATCCTTTATGGTTACCAATAAACAATGTGGAAGAAGCAACTAGAAGAATCATCGAAATCATTTTAGAAAAAGAAAAAAACTTTTCAATTGAAAAGTTTAATGAAAAAGTTGCCACTAACTTAAGTTGTAAAATGAGTATTAAAGCTAATACTAATATTTCAACTATGGAGATGGAGCAACTAATAAATGATTTACGAGCTTGTATCAATCCATATAACTGTCCCCATGGTCGACCTACTATCATTGAATATTCAATTTATGAATTGGAAAAATTATTCAAACGAAGTATTTAAACAATGGGGTGATATAATTGGGCATACAATTAAGCAATTTACAACCAGAAGAACGGATAAAATACTATCAAAAAGCATATGAAATAATGATGGATCCTAACTATGATTCTAAAGCTTCTAAATATGATGTTCTTGATCTATCCGTAAGTCGAAATAAACTTTATGGGTGGGCTAATCACTATATTTTAAGATATACCAATTATGAAGAAGAAGAAAAATATTACCAAGCCATCGCGAAGCGTGAAACCACTAAAGCTATCCAAAGAGTTGATAAACTTATAGAGAAACAAAAAGCCGCTTTTGATATTTTTATTAATGGAGAAAACGTAATTCAACAGTTTGAAAAATTAGCTAAAAAATATAATGTTAACGTAAAAACAATTCACAAGTATAAACGAGATTATTTAATTAACGCTAATGAAGAAGAATTAAAAAAATATAAACAAGTTTCTTCAATAATTAAGATTAAACAGCATAATGCTAGTTACTCATCTGAAAATAAAAATGCTGATATTCATAAAAAAGTAATCGGCTTAACTTGCCCGGAAAAAATAAAAGAATTTTTAGATACCAATGGTTTGGATTAT
>JAQUNW010000051.1 GCA_028717385.1 Dehalococcoidales bacterium
CTCTGAGCTTATCTATGATACCTATTATTACTGGAGGGTCCGGGCAGTTGCGGAGGATGAGGCTTGCAGCCCCTGGTGCCAACTGCAAAACTTTCATACCGTACCGGAGTCTTCTAACCCGGGCGATCCTACCGAGCCTCCAGATCCAACCGTAACGGTAACAGTAACCGTTCCGCCAGTTACCACCACTGTAGGTGTTACTTCGCCTCCTCTTACTGTTACGCGAACTCAGCCCCCGGTAACGGTTACTGAAACAAACGAAGTTACTTACACCACAACCGCGGTAATAACCACAACTGCGGTCAGTCCAACAGTCACTTTAACCCAACCGCCAATAACAATCACAAACACTGAGATAGTTGAACAACCGCCAGTAACTGTGACGCAAACTATTGAGCCTGTTAATCCTCCTTCAGGTGCAAATCAAGGTGCTCCAAACTGGGCAATGATCGGCATGATTTTAGGTGGAGCCGTCATGGCTTCTGCGGGTATCGTAATCTTGATAGATAAGATCCGCTATTAAACTGGTTGTTTGCTTCTTTTGTTAGAAGGTAGATCCTCCCAAGTATTAATTATTATTTTGAAGGTATATTTTTGTGTCTGAGAATAACATAAACAAATTAGATGGTACAGAAAAAGAAGTTAGCCGCAGGCGTACTTTCGCCATCATATCTCACCCGGATGCCGGAAAAACCACGCTTACCGAAAAGTTGCTTCTGTATTCCGGGGCGTTGCATCTTGCCGGTGCGGTAAGAAGCGGCAGCGGTACCAGTGCTACCGCTTCGGATTGGATGGCAATGGAGCAGCAGCGCGGGATTTCAATTTCTGCAACAGCGCTTGAGATGGATTATCGGGGTTTTCGTATAAACCTGTTAGATACACCCGGCCACCAGGACTTTAGCGAAGATACCTACCGTACACTTATGGCGGTTGACAGCGCGGTGATGGTTCTGGATTGTGCCAAAGGCATTGAGCCACAGACGGAAAAACTTTTTAAAGTCTGCCGGATGCAAAACATGCCAATCATCACTTTTATTAACAAAATGGATCATCCTGGCCGTGATCCGCTTGAGCTGCTGGATGAAATAGAAAGAATGCTGGGCATAACAGCAGCCCCTATGAACTGGCCAATCGGAGAAGATATTGATTTTAAGGGTGTATATGACTTTAGAAACCACCAGGTTCAACTCTACGAACGTACTGCCCACAACATGTTCAGAGCTCCGGTTACCGTAACTGGAATTGATGATCCTGAATTGGAAAAGATAATTGGGGGAACTGCCTGTAGCAAGTTGTCCGGAGAAGTGGAACTGCTTAAAGGCGTGGGTAATGTTTTTAACCGGGAAAGCTATCTTGCTGGAAAGCTTACCCCGGTATTTTTTGGCAGCGCACTCAACAATTTTGGGGTCGAACCATTTTTAAATGCAGTTTTGGAACTGGCACCCGCACCAGCCGCCAGGCAGGTGGAGGGTGGAGTAATTGACCCTAACAGCCAGGATTTTTACGGCTTTGTATTTAAGGTGCAGGCTAACCTTGATCCGCGCCACCGGGACAGGATGGCATTTATGCGGGTGTGCGGAGGAAAATTTACCAAAGATATGCCGGTGTTTAACCCCAGACTGGCAAAAGAAGTCAAGCTGACTCGCGCTTTCAGACTATTTGCGCGGGAACGGGAGCCAATTGAAGAAGCTTTCCCGGGGGATGTAATTGGTATTATCAGCCCTGGTCTGTTTGCTATAGGGGATACAGTTACCACCGGCAAGCAGCTTCGGTATGCGGAAATACCGAGATTTCCGCCTGAGCATTTTGCTGTTTTACATAACAAGCAAATCAGTCGCTACAAGCAGTTCAACAAGGGCATAGATCAGCTGGAAGAGGAAGGCGCGATTCAAGTTCTTTACCCGGAGGACGTTCAACGGCGTGAACCGGTGCTGGCTGCTGTGGGTGTGCTTCAGTTTGATGTTGTGCTTTCCCGTTTGGAGCAGGAATATGGAGTTGAAGCCAGAACAGAGATTCTTCCTTATTCCTGTGCGCGATGGGTTGTGGGTGAAAAAGAAGCTATCGACAGGGTGTTTCATCTGAGGAGGCATGACCGGCAATTCAGGGACAGCCATGGACGTATGGTACTGTTATTTTCTTCCACGTGGGAATTTGATTATTGCCAGCGGGAGAACCCGGGTGTTAAATTCCTGGAAATGGGATAAAGCAGGCTAATTTTTTCTTCAGCATCAACCGCTCAGGCTCAATATAAGGGGTATTTTAGCGAAGAATCTCACATGAATTGTGCTCGTACATAGGGAAACACTCCTATGTTACAACGGGCACTATTACGGAAAAGATCCTTCTTCGCACTTACGTGCTCATCAAGGATGACACAGCAAACATAAAAACGTGTCATTCTCGAGCACAGCGAAGAATCTCACACGAATTGTGCTCGTAAATACGGAAACACGCCTTATGTTACAACGGGCGCTATTACGGGAAAGATCCTTGCCGTTCTTACTCTTGCACTGGCTGCCATTACCAGGCTGGTTAGCCGGGTTGATGTGGTTGGGTGCATTAGCAAAATTGTGAGCGCAAACAAGTCTGGTTAAACAGGAATCCTTTTTTCAACTATCTTATGTACATTCCTGGCGGCTTTCAGGTGCCAGAGCCTGCGATTCGATGTAAATGCGGCTGCATTCCGGGTACACTTCCCGAATGTTTTTTTCAATATTCTGTATTGCAGTATGCATCTCGGCATCTGTGATGCCGGGTTTAAAACAAACGTCCAGGTTTACCAGCAAGTTGTGTGGGCCAATATACATGGTGAGTATCTTGCCTGCACGTTCTACCGCTGGCACTGCTGTGACCCTGCTTTTGATATCTTCCAAGGTGCTATCATCTACTCCTTCCCCCAGGAGCAGGCTTTTGGATTCAAAAGCCAAAATAAAAGCCACACTCATCAGCAATAACCCGATGGCTACCGATGCCGCTCCATCAAGATATGGGTTTTTGAACAAGTGCCCAAAAAATACACCTGCCAATGCAAATAACAAGCCGAGCATAGCAGCGCTGTCTTCCAGCACAACAGTAAACACACTCGGGTCCTTGGCTCCCTTGATGTAGCTCCAAGCCCCTTTGCTCCCCCTGGCTTTGTTGAACTGTTTGAAAGCAACCGAAAATGACCAGCCTTCCACCAGCATTGCTAATCCCAGTACGATGTAATTTACGGTGGGGTCGAAAAGCACTGCTTCCGGGGCAACGTGGCGCATATGGGCAATGCCCTCATATAGAGAAAGGCCCCCGCCAATACCAAATATAGAAACCGAAACTACCAGGGTCCAGAAATAGAGTTCCTTGCCATAACCGAATGGATGAGTTGGGTCTGCCGGTTTTTTAGCCCGGTTCAGGCCAAGCAGGATAAGCCCGCCGTTACCAGAATCAACCAGAGAGTGTATTCCCTCTGATATCATGGCGGAAGAACCGGTAATAGCAGCTGCTACGAACTTGATGGCAGCAATAACAGTGTTGCCGATGATGGCTGCTATGACTGCAATTTTTGATTCGCCGTGTGAAGCCATTTATATTCTCCTTTGAATAGAAATATTAACACAATCAAGGCAGATTTTACACAAGAAGCACCTCCCCTCGAACCGTCATTGCGAAGGCGCGTAAGCGCCTGTGGCAATCTCTGTACCACCCCAACCGTCACTGTGAGCCCGCGAGCGGGCGCGGCAGTCTCTCCAGATCGCCACGTCGGCCTTACGGCCTCCTCGCGATGACGGGAGTATGGTTGTAACTGCTCGCGCCCTCCTCGCGATGACGGGAGTATGGTTGTAACTGCTCGCGCCCTTCTTGCGATGACGGGAGTATGGTTGTAACTGCTCGCGCCCTTCTTGCGATGACGGACGGGTAACCGCCTTATGGTTTCCTTACGATGACACGTCTGTGGTTGTAACTGCCTCACGGCTTCCCAGTGATGACGTTCGTGTGCTTGTAATGCCTTTGCGGCCTCGGCGATGACGTATCGAAAGGCCAATATCCACCCGAACCGTCATTGCGAAGGCGCGTAAGCGCCTGTGGCAATCTCTGTGCCATTCGAACCGTCACTGCTAACAAACCGGGGGTTTTCATTACCCACTTGCTACCTGCTACTTAAGTTGACAAAGCGATATATCAAGAGTAATATAGATGAGGTTTTTGAGAACCGTTATAACGTTATCGTTATAACGTAACTTCAAGAACACAAAAATTTAGGAGATTCAAAATGAGGCTTTCCAGGTTTCTTATGACGGCAATTACTATGCTGCTCGTTGCAATGATGGCAGTTGGCTTTACCGGTTGCAGCTCCGGCGAAGCAATTACACTTAACA
>JAQUNW010000052.1 GCA_028717385.1 Dehalococcoidales bacterium
GATCTTTTGCATCCAACGACTATAGCCTCTCGGATAATAACTTTCCACATATATCTGTTTCATTACAAAGACTCCCGGTTATCACCTCCCCGGGAGTCCAATATGTATCTGAACTTTTGCACAGGTTGTAGGCATTCTTCAAGTAATTTATAATCAATTAAGAGACTATGAATACTAACCTTGAAATAGAACTGTTTGAGCAGACGGGCAAGAGGCTCAAACTCAAAAATCCCCTGTTGCTTGCCTCGGGTACTTGCGGCTATGCCGTTGAGCTGGATAGTTTTATGGACTTATCTTCTCCTGGAGCCTTTATTTCCAAAGGTACAACGCTCCACGCCAGGGAAGGCAACTCGCAGCCGCGCATAGCAGAAGTTGGAAATGGTATACTGAACGCCATAGGGCTGGAGAATATCGGAATTGAGGCACTGGTTAAGGACAAAGCTCCAGCTTGGCAGCGACTGGGGATAAAGGTTTTTGTTAACGTGGCTGGGTCCACCATCGATGAGTATTCTGATGTAGCTATGCGCCTCGATGGAGTTGGCGGCATTGCAGGTATTGAGCTCAATATAAGCTGTCCAAACGTGAAAGCTGGCGGCATAGAATTCGGCCTCAAACCGGAAACCGCAGCAGCAGTAACCACTGCTGTCAGAAAAGCCACCACTTTACCCCTTATTGTCAAGCTATCCCCGGGATCAGGTTGCACGGGGGAAATCGCTCAAGCGGTTGCATACGCAGGAGCGGATGCTGTTACACTTATCAATACCTTCAAGGGGATGTCTATTGACATACAAAAACGCAAACCCTTGCTGGGCAATGTAACAGGCGGTCTGTCCGGCCCAGCTCTCAAACCAGTAGCACTTGCAATGGTTTATGATATAGCCCGTTTAATAGATATTCCTATAATTGCATGCGGAGGTATATCTACAGCAGAAGATGCTATTGAGTTCATAATGGCGGGCGCCAGCGCGTTCCAAGTCGGAACTGCGTTCATGATTGATCCCTCTATACCTTCCAAAATAATTTCTGGTATACAACAGTTCTTGTCAGAGCAGGGAATAAATAATGTGGCTGGAATTAAAGGCTGTGCCCAAATCTGATAAGCTGAAAACAATTTTTATCAGAAGTACTTCAATCCTGGCATGTGCAATATGCCTGGTTATTGGTATTATTCTGGTATTCCCCCCAACCTATGTCATCAAAGGTGAAAATGATCCTTCTGACAAATTCGCACAGATGAATGCACTGGTTGAGCAAATTATGACCGAAGATGCTATTCCCGGAGCTTCGGTAGTTGTAGTAAAGGGAGATGAAACAGTTTTCGCCCAAGGCTACGGCATCACCAGCATAGAAAATCCCCAGCCGGTTAATGAAAATACCGTTTTCATTCTTGCCAGTGTATCAAAATCATTTACTGCTCTGGGCGTATTGTTACTCAGAGATAAGGGCATCCTTGATATAAATAAGCCTGTAGTATTCTACCTGCCTGATTTCAAGCTTTCAGACAAAAATGCCTCATCTGAAATTACTATACGCCAGCTGCTTACCCACACAAGCGGAATTCCAGGAGCATTGGCAGAACCTCAGGGATACTTCAACGGGCTTGATGCCATGGATAAAATGGTTAGTGATCTCGAAGGACTCAGTCTCAACAATCCCCCCGGTCAAGTATTTGAATATTCAAACCTGAATTATTTCCTGTTGGGGGCAGTAGTAGAGGCTGTCACAGGGCAAAAATTTGAAGATTATATGGCAGAAGCAGTATTCACGCCACTCAGCCTTAATCGCACAACCCTTGATCTTGAGCAAGCCGAAGAGTGGGGAAGAGCCTATGGCCATCAGCCAGTTTTTGGTAAGGTATGGGAACGCAGTATGCCAGTTTTCCGCAGTGCCGCTCCAGCAGGCTGGGTCATGAGTAATGCCACCGATATGGGACGTTGGCTCAGATTATTCCTGAATGGAGGCGCACTTGATGGAAATCAACTGGTAAAAAGTGAAACCATCAACGAGATGCTCACTCCTGCTACTTACTATCGCAAGGATGGACACACTGTAGGATACGGCATGGGATGGCTGGTTGATACAGATTCAAATGGTATAAAACGTATATGGCATGGCGGGGATACCCCTAGTTTTCTTGCCGATATGATGATCTTGCCGGACTATTCAACCGGCGTAACCATCATGATAAACAGCCAGACAAGCACTCAAGGCCACCTGATTGCTCCCGGGCTTACCAGTATCTTTTTAGATATTGAGCTGGAACAGCTTGCATCACCATGGTGGGCACACTGGAAAACCATCGATTCTTTCTCATTTGGGATTTTTTCTATTTGCGTTGCACTAATAATTGGGCTGGGGTTGTTTATATGGCGGATCGTATGCAAGGTACGCTGCCACCACTATGTTTTGTTCAAACCACGAATTCCAGCAAAATGGCTTCCAGCCAAGCTCATTTTCCTTTACAACATTCCCTTAGCTACTTATTGCCTTCTTGTTGTTATCGGTTATATTTCATTCAAGCTGATTTATGGATACAATATCTTCAAGGTAATTGGCGATGTTCTCCTTGTAGCGCCTCCCAGCATCTGGGCAGCAGCGGTATCGGTACTGGCATTGATTGCTTTGTGGTCACTCACACTTTCAACGGTTACCATCGTTATCAGGTGTAACTACAAAACAGAACAAAGGTAAGGCCGATATTTGTTTGCCCCTCCAATAGTCGGGTGATATACTTTAGTTTCATACGGAGGTGTAAATTGAAGCTTATCCGTGAAGAAGTAATCCATATTGCACAGTTAGCCAGAATTGGTCTAACCGAAGCCGAGATAGACGAGTTCCCGCGCCAACTCTCCAATATACTGGAAAATTTTGATGTTTTAGACCAGGTTGATACCACCGACGTGCCTCCAACTACACAATCTAACTCACTCCATACAGTTATAAAAGACGATCTGGTGAAACCGTCACTTGAAAGAGAGGACGCACTTGCCAATGCCCCTTCCAGAGATGGAGAATTCTTTAAAATTCGCCCAGTGCTCGATAAGTAATCCGACTCGAATAAATGAACGGGGGAACTGTTTGAACCAACTTAACAATCTCACAATTAGCCAGGCACACCGACTACTAAGAAATCACGAAATATCTTCCGTTGAATTAGCCAGGATATTTCTCGAACGTGTCGAAAAAGCTGAGGATCATGTTCAAGCTTTAGTGACCCGCACTGCCGATCTTGCTTTAAAACAAGCTGCAAAAGCAGATGAACGTATTGCGAAAGGTGATATTGAACCACTGACCGGAATACCTGGAATAATCAAAGATGCTATCTGCACCAAAGGGGTTCGTACCACCTGTTCATCAAAGATGCTGGAAAACTTCATTCCGCCATATGATGCTACTGTTATTGAGCGCCTGCAGAAAGCTGGTATGGTAATGCTGGGAAAAGCCAATATGGACGAATTTGCCATGGGCTCATCCACCGAAGGCTCAGCCTTTTTCCCCACACGTAATCCATGGGATCTTTCCCGAGTACCCGGTGGTTCAAGCGGGGGTTCAGCTGCTTCAGTAGCCGCCGGTGAGGCAATGTATTCATTGGGGTCTGACACTGGCGGGAGTATTCGTCTCCCAGCCAGTTTCTGCAACCTGGTTGGCCTCAAACCCACTTACGGCCGAGTCAGCCGCTACGGTTTGGTAGCATTTGCCAGCTCTTTGGATCAGATCGGCCCTCTTGCTCGCACAGTCACTGATGCAGCACTAGTATTTTCCACTATTGCAGGTTATGACGAACGAGATTCGACTTCTGTCAATAGAGAAGTGGACAATTCTACTAGTTGTCTAAACGGTGATATACGCGGTATGAAAATAGGTGTTCCGCGGGAGTATTTCGTCGAGGATATGCAGCCAGGCGTTAAAAAGGCAATTGAAAGCGCCATTAGCAAACTTGAAGAGTTGGGGGCGATTGTGGATAGATCAGCAAGCCTGCCCTCAACTCCATATGCATTGGCAGTTTATTATATATTAGCCCCATCAGAAGCTTCTGCTAACCTCTCACGCTACGATGGAGTTAGATACGGCTATACGTACCCCGATTCGGAAAATATGTGGGAAGTGATGGAAAAAACCCGTGAGCTGGGTTTCGGGCCTGAGGTTAAACGCCGCATCATGCTTGGAACCTATGCTCTCAGTGCGGGTTATTATGATGCTTACTATCTTAAAGCAGAAAAGGTTCGCACTATTATTAGCCGTGAATTTTCAGCTGCTTTTGAAAAGTACGATGCACTGGTTTCACCCACCGCCCCCTGCAC
>JAQUNW010000053.1 GCA_028717385.1 Dehalococcoidales bacterium
ATGCATTTTAAGTGCCCTTACTGTTGCCACAACCACAGCACAATTAGGCTTGAGCCCGCTCAGGCGGCATTTTATATTCCAGAATTTTTCAAAACCAATATCGGCGCCAAAGCCACTCTCAGTTACATGATAATCACTTAACCGAAGAGCAACCTGGTCGGCTATGATAGAAGATTGGCCTACCGCGATGTTGGCAAAGGGGCCAGCGTGCACAAGTACTGGTTGGCCTTCAATCGTTTGAAGCAGATTTGGATTCAATGCTCGTACCATCCAGGCAGTCATTGCTCCATCAACCTCAAGGTCTTGAGTAGTAACTGGCTCTCCGCGCTTGTTATATGCTACCACTATGCGCCCCATCCTTTCGCGCAGATCTTTAAGGCTGGTGGCGATGGAGAGAATAGCCATCACTTCGGAACTTACTGCGATAGCAAAACCAGATTGAGCAAGGAAGCCATCCATCTTGCCACCGAGGCCGATAACTATATCTCTCAAGGCTTGGGCGCAATAATCTATCACCCATTTCATTTCTATATTTCGGGGATCTATATCCAGGCGTTTCAGGTTTCGTTTTGCCAGGAATTCATCGGTGTTTATAAATTCATGCTGAAGCCGGCTGGTTACTGCTACCATAGCAAGATTATGGGCGTTGACCACGCAATCGATATCACCAGTTAAGCCTAGAGAAAACGGGGTTAGGGGAATACATTGCGAAAGACCTCCTCCAGCAGCGCTTCCCTTAATATTAAAGGTTGGGCCTCCCGATGGCTGGCGAATAGCACCGGATACTTTTTTATTTCTTTTTCCTAAACCTTGCACCAAACCAATAGTGGTAGTGCTTTTGCCCTCCCCAAGAGGGGTTGGAGTTATTGCGGTTACATCAATATATCTGGCGTGGGGATTTTCTTTCAGCCGTTCTGTAACGAGCTTGAAATCTATTTTTCCGAGATGGTGGCCATAAGGAAGAAGCTCGTGTTCCAATACTCCCCATTCCGAAGCCAGTTGTTTTACCGGTTTCATTGAATTTTCGGCTTCTTGGGCAATTTGCCAATCTTGTAATTGTGTTGGATCCAGCCTGACCATTCTCTCCTCCATATCATGAGTTGCTAAATTTTACCATTGCAGGGAGCTCTTTTAATACTTTTTAAGGTATTTTTTCTTCTATGTTATATACTGGAGTAAATTCGAAGAGGCCAACCGGAGCCATGCTGGATAAGTGATGCAGGTTACGCCTCAGTGAGAGGATTTCATCCAGTTTAATAATATACCCTAAATTTAAGGTCGAAGTATAGTTATAAAACTCCAAATACGACTACTGTGCATTCTGTTGGGAAAAATTATTCTATACAATGCTGACTCAGTGATTGTTGTATACAAGATTTGACATTACCTCTTTCTTCATGATACTCTCTTTGCCCTCTTCAAAAATCCCGCCTTTTATAGAAAGTACGGAATTATATTATCTATTCTCCGATATAACGATTGATCATTGGGAGAAAAGCACCTGGGCAACTGTTCGGGTGCTTTTCTCACCATAGACATATTCGAAGGCAACCAGGGCTGCCCCTTCGCCCTCACTGCCGATAAACAGGCTCATGGCTAAAAAGGAAAAGGAGATAATTAATATGGCTGAAGAAACCAATGAAGAGATTTTAGGGCAAATATCAAGTCAGGAAATCTCGTCAATGATGGCAGAAAACCGCGTATTCCCTCCTTCTAAGGAGTTTTCCGAAAAAGCTGCCGTCAAGAGCATGGAGGAGTACAAGGCGCTTTATGAAAGGTCTATTAAAGATCCGGAGGGCTTTTGGAAAGAACTGTCTGGCCAGCTCCACTGGTTCAAGATGTGGGACAAGCTCCGAGAGTATGACTTTACCGAGAAACCAGAGATAAGGCATTTTATCGGCGGTAAAATCAACGTGTGCTATAACTGTCTTGACCGCCATCTTAATACGCCGACCAAAAACAAGGCTGCCATTATTTGGCAGGGCGAGCCCGATGACGAAGTGGTCACCTATACCTATCAGCAACTGCATCACGAAGTGTGCAAATTTGCCAATGTGCTGAAAAAGCACGGCATCAAGAAGGGTGACACCGTTTCCATCTACCTCCCCATGATTCCCCAGCTGGTTATTGCGATGCTGGCCTGTGTCAGAATTGGCGCAATACACAGTATTGTTTTCGGTGGGTTTAGTGCTGAAGCATTACGAGACCGGATAAACGATTGTAAATCCAAACTGCTGATAACAGCTGATGGCTATTGGAGGGCCGGAAAGCAGATTCACTCCAAATCCAATGCTGATAACGCAATGGCGGAAAGCCCATCTGTTAAAACAGCAATAATCGTTAAGCGCTTGGGTGTTGATATTCCCATGCAGCCCGGGCGGGATATTTGGTGGCACGAAGAGATGGAAGCAGATGACATATCATCATTTTGCAAAGCAGAACAAATGGATGCCGATGCTCCACTCTTTATATTGTATACCAGTGGAAGCACCGGCAAGCCCAAAGGTATTTTACATACCCAAGGTGGTTATCTGTTGCATACCTATCAGACGGTGAAGTGGGTATTCGACATTAAAGACCAGGATACATACTGGTGCACTGCTGATATTGGCTGGGTGACAGGCCATAGTTATATTGTATATGGTCCATTAGCAAATGGGGCTACCAGTCTTATGTTCGAAGGCGTGCCGACTTATCCTGACCCAGCCCGCTATTGGCAGATCGTGGAAAAATTTGGGGTGAATGTGTTTTATACTGCACCGACCGTGATTCGTGCCCTGATGCGGGAAGGCAAAGAATGGACTAAAGAGCACGATATTTCTTCCCTCAGGCTGCTTGGATCTGTAGGAGAACCGATTAATCCAGAGGCCTGGATGTGGTACCACCGCTATGTTGGTCGGGAGAAATGCCCAATTGCTGATACCTGGTGGCAGACTGAAACGGGAGGTCTTATGATCACTCCGCTGCCGGGTGCAATTCCTACCAAGCCTGGATCGGCGACACTGCCGTTCCCTGGAGTCGAACCAGTTATTTTACGCACTGATGGAACCGAAGCCGGTATAAATGAAGGTGGCTGGTTGTGTATCAAAAAACCATGGCCTGGTATGATGTGCTCTCTCTGGGGAGACCCCGAACGTTTTAAATCTACTTATTTCAGCCGGTTTCCCGGTTATTATACCAGCGGTGATGGTGCTCGTAAGGATGAAGATGGTTACTACTGGCTGATGGGGCGGATTGACGACGTAATTAATGTTTCCGGCCACCGCATTGGCACTGCAGAGGTGGAGAGCAGCCTGGTATCCCATCCCCAGGTGGCTGAAGCCGCGGTTGTAGGTATGCCACATAAAATAAAGGGTCAGGGAATCTATGCGTTTGTAACTCTGAATTCGGGTCAAAAACCAAGCGAAGAACTTGAAAAAATCCTCAAGAACCACGTTCGACGTCAAATTGGTGCGATTGCAACTCCGGATGTTATTCAGTTTGCCGATGGCCTGCCCAAGACCAGGAGCGGCAAAATTATGCGCCGCATTCTGGTAAAGATTGCTGCTGGCGATATTACAAATCTGGGCGATACCTCCACTCTTGCCGATTCAACCGTTGTTGAAACTCTGGTCTCTGGAAGAAAAATCAAAGAGTAACAGACTAATCGAGGAGGCAATATTATGGAACATGGCCAACCTGCAAAATTGAAAACTGAGAAATCAGAAGGATACAAAACCAGGCTTGGTATCATCATGTTTACCATTTTTACTCCTATTTATCTGGCATTTATCCTGGTGAGTGTGATGAGCCCGTCTTTTATGGCGGCTGATTTGGGAAAGCTGAATGTCGCCATTGTATACGGCTTTGGAATAATTATTTTGGCGGTTGCACTGGCTGTCATCTATAACTCTATCTGCTCTCGTAAAGAAAGGGATGATGAAGTGGAGGAAGCGCATAAGGAGGGATCTATCTAATGAATTACAAAGCCGAACCTCTCGCTATTGTAATTTTTGTAGTATTCGTCCTTGCTGTTCTGTGGGTTTCCTACTGGTTTGCCAGGAAGGCAAAATCTTCCAGCGGCTACTATGCTGCCGGCGGTAATATACATTGGGTGGTAAATGGCGTTGCTTTTGCCGGCGATTACCTTTCTGCGGCCTCATTTTTAGGTATCGCCGGCATGATCTCTCTGTTTGGTTATGATGGCTTCCTGTATTCCATCGGCTTTCTAGCCGGCTGGATGGTTGCCCTTTTTGTTGTTGCTGAACCACTGAAGAGGT
>JAQUNW010000054.1 GCA_028717385.1 Dehalococcoidales bacterium
TGAGTTCGGAGGATTGTTTAAGACTTTGCTTCTGATGCCAGATACAATCTGGACAAGTTACACAGCGGAACAAAAAAACGAGATGATTGAGTGCATTTCAAAATGGGCACACCACAGGACTACACAAAACAACTGGCGTATTTTCAATATCATCACTCTCTCTTTCTTAAAGAAATACGGTTATGAAATTGATGATGATCTATTAAAGAGTCATCTATTATGGATAGCTTCTTACCACTCAGGTAACGGATGGTATTTGGAACAAACTTATAATTATTATTCTATAAGCCTTTTTATTGTATACACCACAATTTGGAACAGAACTTTCGGAGATGAGTATTATCCGGAAATAGGTGAAATTATTGAGAGATCTGCTCAGAAACTGATGGAATCTTTGCCAAGCTTTTTTGGTAGGGATGGATACATCAATATGTGGTCACGAAGTATATGCTACAGAACCTGGGTGTCAGGGGCCTTTCCCGTGTCTTTCATGTTGAAAAACCCCAATCTTTTAGATCCTGGATGGGCAAGAAGGCTTTGTTCGGGTTCTCTGTTACAGTTTGTTACCCGTGAAGACTTTTATTACAATAATATTCCAAGCCTAGGATTCTATGGAAAAAGAGAGTACATGGTGCAAAACTATAGTTGCGCAGGTAGTCCCTTTTTGATGTTTCTGCCTTTTATTTGTCTGGCTTTACCTGAGGATTCACCATTCTGGACAGCTAAAGAAAATGATGGCTTTTGGGATTCTCTTGGAAATGATTCTAAGAAAATAATACTGAACAATCCCGGATTGGTATTGGTAAATCATGGAAAAACAGGTACTTCGGAGATTGTACCGGGTAAGGTATACTATGATGATCCGAATTATTCTAAATTACGTTACAACACACATTTTCCTTGGGAAGATCATGATCCCAACGGAGGAACTGCAATGGAGTATTCCTATAGAAGTTTGGACCCCAGAGATTTAAGAGGTGATGACGTCAATTTTTATCTGACAGGGTTGACAGTTGACAATGATGCAAATGAAAATCTGAAATACTCCATATCACAAAGCATGTTGTTTAATGGCGTAATTGACAACGTCATATATCGTCAGGCAATAATGAGAAGACCTCCGAATAATGGAGTTGGATATATTATTGATCTGGCAGAAATTACCATACCGGCAGGTGTGATCAGAGTCGATCGTTTACGACTCGCTTTTGAGTATGAAGTAACGTTCGGACATTATGGTTTGCCTCATGTGAATGGTAAAGCAGCTGAGATTAAACAATTTGAAGAAGAAAACAGAAAAGTTATCACAGCAACTATCCCCGGAAGGAGTCTGGCAATGATAACTTATCACGGATGGGACCAAATTGAACATAAGGTTCATGCAAACAGAAATGCAGAATCAGATGAAAGCACGGTAATATATGCCCGGAAAAAATGTTTGGATAAGAATCCGCCAATGGAACTATTGATTACAGCAATGTTACACAAAACAGATGACAGCGAATGGACCAAGGAAGAGCTAAACCCGATAAAAAGTATAGAGATGCTGGAAGTTACTCCGAATTATTCACCGCTTGGAGCGATAATAACCCTGGCAGACAATACGAGATACAACATCGATTTTGCAGACATAGACGGACGGAGAACTTGTTAGTTATTCTGTAATGCAGACCGTACCTGTATAATTATAAATTAAAAGGGTTTAACAAAAGATTCGGGATATTGGCAAAAATGGTATTATAATTTGTGAATATATTGGTTTATATTGACATCTGTTTTCTTTTGCTTTGTTTTACTTGAGGTTTGATTTAAAAATGTATTTTTTTTGTTTTTATAAAATACAAAACATAACTTATTTCAAATGAGAACTATATATTTACTTTTGATTTTATTTTTATTTCAACCAATTTCCTCTCAGGAAATTGCGCGTTTCACTTTGCATCAGGACAAAAGCTATTTAAATACACCTGTATCCATCACCTTGGATAATACCAGTCAATATAATTTCTCTGATAAGAAAATTGTATTGTACGAAATTTTCAACAACAAAGAGGTACATGTACCCAGTCAGCTTGAAACAGGGAAAAGACCGATTCTGTGGTTTATACCCAATCATGTATCAGGTGGAAAAATTGCACGCAATTTTGTAGTTAAGTTGACTGATACGGATCGGTCAGAGAAGGCACAGGGGCAGTTCCAGATGAAAAAATCAGGTGGTGATCTGACCATATATAAGGATACCCAACCTGTTCTAAGTTATCGATACAGAACTATGTATCCTCCCGAAGGTGTTGATCCCTTGTATGAGCGATCGGGATTTATCCATCCTTTGTATTCTCCAAAAGGAGAAGTCTTGACGCGAGTACAAGCACCCGATCACTACCACCATTACGGTATTTGGGGCCCGTGGACTTTGACGCACATTGACGACAGAGAGGTCGACTTTTGGAATTTGGCAAAAGGTCAGGGAACCGTAAAGTTTAATTCTTTTTTGTCTGAAGTCTCCGGCGATGTATATTCGGGTTTCAAAGTTTTGCAGCAACACATAGACTTTGGAAATAAAGGAGAAGATCAAATAGCTATTAACGAGGTGCTGGAAGTGAGAGTATGGAATGTGGATGAAAAAGTTTGGATTGTCGATTACACGACAACCTTAAATAGCCCTCTACCAAATGGAATTGTATTTGATGCGTACCGATATGGAGGTGGAATTGGATTCAGGGCAACGGAGAAATGGGAGAAGGACAATTCAACTGTGCTTACATCGGAAGGAAAGACCAGAGTAGATGCCGACGGAAGCAGAGCCAGGTGGTGTATTGTTGAAGGAGAAACGGATGTGGAGGATAAAAGATCCGGAATCTTATTTATGAGTCACCCGTTCAACCAGCAACACCCTGAACCAATGAGAGTATGGCCCATGGATGCAAATGGAGGCAGAGGAGATATTTATTTTGAATTTGTCCCTATCCGCCATGAACCATGGATAATAAAACCGCATCGGGATTATACCCTATCATATAGAATGGTAGTATTCGACGGTGAACTGGATAAAGATACCGCAGAGGCATATTGGAACAGTTTTGCAAACACGCCAAAGGCTGACATGAAATAAATGTACACGTGAAAATTATATTATATAATCTCAGTTGAATAGCCAATAAAAAATCAAATTAATAAGTTTAATATGAAAAGGATAACAATTATTCTATTGTTTTTTTCAGTGATGTGTTCTTTTGGCTTTTCGCAATCAAAAGTAACAGCACTCCAGATAGGGGACAGAATTGATTTTAGTATTAACGGTAAGTTTTTTACAAGTTATATTTTCCCCGATAATGAAAAATACCCTTTCTTTTATCCGGTAAATGGACCATCCAACGCTTCCGTAACATCCATCAGAAACGCAAATTATCCACATCACAGTTCTCTTTTCTTTGGATGTGATAAAGTAAATGGAGGTAATTATTGGCAAGAAGGAATAGATCGTGGGCAAATAACCTCGCTAAAGGTGAATATTTTAGAGACAGGAGGAGATAAAGCTGTGATTGAAAATGAATGTATATGGCATAGAAAAGATGCAGATGCACCCATTAAAGATAAACGCTTAATTACGATTTCATCTCCTTCTAAAGGTTCGTACCAGATTGATTTTGATATAACTATGGAGATGCTAATGGATACAAGAATCGACAAGACGAATCATTCTCTGTTTAGTGTTCGCATGGATCCCGATTTAGCAGTAATAAACGGAGGTACAATGATAAACGCTGAAAATCTAAAGGGCGAAAAAGCAACATTTGGACAACCTTCTGCATGGATGGATTTCTCAGGAGAACGTTTCGGTAAAATGGAAGGAATTGCGGTATTACAACACCCGTCGAATATGTGGTATCCATCTCCCTGGTTCACCAGGGATTATGGTTTCATCTCACCCACTCCGATGTACTGGCCTGAAAATGGTGAATATACATTTCTAAAGAAGGGAGAAAGTTTTACGCTGAGATATAGGGTATTGGTACACTCGGGCGATCACATTGAGGCTAATATAGCTAAAGAATTTGAAAAATATAAATCAGAATAAATTAATTAATAACATGGAACGGAGATCATTTTTAAAGTCAGCAGCAACTGCAGCCGGAACAATCATATTTCCGACAATCGTACCTGCTTCGGTTCTGGGAAAAAATGCCCCCAGCAATAAGATACACATTGGACAGATTGGCGTGGGAAGGA
>JAQUNW010000055.1 GCA_028717385.1 Dehalococcoidales bacterium
AGCACAAACAGCTGTAATAAAGATTTCTATTAAACCTTCTTTAAGTGCTTGCATGTACACAGATTGAGAGCCAGGTATTATTATACAACGAACTGTATTGGCAACTGCCTTTCCCTTTAAAATACTGGCAGCAACTCTCAGGTCTTCAATACGCCCATTAGTGCAACTTCCGATTATCGCTTGGTCAATTTTTACGTGCCCGGCCTGGCTAACCGGCTTGGTGTTGGAAGGAAGGTGCGGAAACGACACCTGAGGTTCAATTTCAGAAACATCGTATGTTATCACTTTTGTATATTCTGCATCCGTTTTCTGCTTATAAACAATAAAAGGTCTTTTAGCCCTGTCTTTTACATAGTTGACAGTCTTATCATCAGCATAGAAAAGCCCGGCTTTAGCCCCGGCTTCAATGGCCATATTAGCCATGGTAAGCCTTCCTTCTAACGAAAGATGATCAATGGCACCCCCGCCGAATTCCATCGCCACATATAACGCTCCATCGACTCCTATATCACCGATGGTATGCAATATAAAATCTTTGCCTCCGACCCAGCGTCTGGGCTCTCCGATATAATTGAACCGGATCGTCGCCGGAACCTTCATCCAGATATGACCGGTAGCCATTGCGGATGCGATATCAGTAGACCCCATGCCGGTTCCAAAGGCGCCCACAGCTCCATAAGTACAGGTGTGTGAATCGGCGCCTATAATAATATCCCCCGGCAGCACCAATCCTTCTTCATGAAGCAAAACATGCTCAATCCCAACTTTGCCAACTTCGTAGTAATGGCACCCCTGCTTTGCGCAAAATTCTCTCACCATTTTTGCCTGTTCAGCAGAAGCAATGTCTTTGTTGGGCGTGAAATGGTCAGGCACCATGACAACTTTTTCCGGGTTAAATACCCGGTTTACACCAATTTTGTTAAATTCTCTTATGGCAATTGGACCGGTTATGTCATTTGACAGCACCATATCAACATCTGCTTCAATAAACTCACCAGGTATTACCCGATTTTTGCCACTGTGTGCAGCCAGTATCATTTCAGCTAAAGTCATCTATAACCCCTTATGTTAAGTAAATTACATGTTTACCGCTTAATTAAGAGAACCGTCAAAGCAATAACTGTGGCAGCTAAAGCAATATAGTATAAACCCGCTCCAACTGCGAGCCCAATTCCAGCCGCTAACCAAATGCTGTTTGCTGTAGTAATTCCTTGTACCCCTCCACTATCACGATGAAGAATGGCTCCTGCACCAATAAAACCAATACCACTGACAATACCAGCGGCAATGCGAGAAGGATCACCCCCGGTAAAGCCTTCCAGAGACACTGCCGTAAAAATTGCAGATCCAAGGGAGATTAATGCCAGATCACGAACACCTGCCGGTTTTCCCGCTTTCCACCTTTCAAATCCGATAACTCCTCCCAATACAGCGGCAAGCAGCAACCTTAACACTACTTCAATTTCAGCCCACATCACATGTACCCCTTTTGGGTCAATGGCTTTCGGCAAGCAAACGATTCAAGGCATTCATATAGGCTTTAGCGCTAGCAGTAATAATATCCGTATCTGCTCCCCGTCCAGTATAGCTAACGCCTTCACTTTCAATTCTAATCAGCACTTCTCCGATAGCATCTATACCTTCTGTAACCGATTTAACCGTAAACTCGGTAAGACGATTGGGTACATTAACAATACGATTTATTGCCTTATATACAGCATCAACCGGACCAGAGCCCAATGCAGCATCACCTTTTACTTCACCATTGGGGCATTTAAGCACCACAGCGGCAGTTGGAATACCATCCCCACAGGTCACCTGAAGTTTCTCAAGTTGGTAGTCACCTGCGTAGATCCGCTTTTCATCTGCCAACAGGGACTCAATATCCCTGTCTGTTACCTGCTTCTTTTTATCTGCCAAATCTTTAAAAGCATCGAAGGCGCGGTTCAAATCGTCTTCGTTCAAATTATAACCCAGTTCGGCTAGCCGTTCTCTGAAGGCGTGTCTTCCGCTTAGTTTGCCCATAACAAGCGATGATGAGGGCACCCCGACTTTCTGCGGGTCAATGATTTCGTATGTCTTAGGCATTTTAATTACGCCATCCTGATGAATCCCAGACTGGTGACGAAACGCATTCATCCCAACAATAGCTTTGTTAGGCTGAACCTGAAAACCGGTAATCTCGCTAACCAGACGACTGGTTCGATAAATGTGTTCAGTTTTTATACCAGTATTGACATTGTAAAGATCTTGACGGGTCGCAATCGCCATCACTATTTCTTCCAGCGAAGCATTCCCGGCTCTCTCTCCAATACCGTTAATAGTACATTCAACCTGTCGTGCGCCTGCGTTGACGGCAGCCAGGGAATTGGCAACCGCCAAACCTAGATCGTTATGGCAATGTACACTGACAACAGCTTTTTGAATATTCGCGACATTTTCAAACAGTGATCCTATAAGACCACCGAATTCGTCCGGCATGGCGTATCCTACAGTATCCGGAATGTTTACCGTGGTTGCGCCGGCTTCAATAACAGCTTCGATAATACGAAAGATGAATTCCGGGTTTGCCCGGCTAGCATCCATTGGGGAAAACTCTATGTTAGAAGTATATCTAGCGGCATGGGCTACCATACTTCTGGCAAGTTCCAATACTTCCTCGGGGCTTTTACGCAGTTGATGCGCCATCTGAACATTGGATGCCGATATAAACACGTGTATTCGCGGATTAGCTGCTTCATGCACAGCTTCCCAAGCACGATCAATATCTTTTACATTTGCCCGTGCCAGTGCACATATGGCAGATTGGCGAATACGGGAACTGATGATCTTTATGGCTTCAAAATCCCCGGGAGATGAAATTGGAAAACCAGCTTCAATTACATCGACTCCAAGCTTTTCCAGTTGACAGGCAATCTCCAGTTTTTCTTCACGATTTAGAGTAGTTCCGGCTGCCTGCTCTCCGTCTCTCAGGGTTGTGTCAAATATTATAATATTCTTCATGTTTTTACTCCTCAACAATCTTACAAAATTATACGGCGCAGCAACCCCTCCGCCCCGTTACCGGGTGGAGGGGTCAGTAAGGATGAGTATAGCCTTTATTGAGAAGCATTCAGACATAAAAAATCAATATACCCTGTTGCTTTCCTTGCCTTGATTACTCTCTATTTTGCATCTTTCAGCCAGGGCATCATATCCCGGAGCTCCGCCCCAACCTCTTCTATCAGGTCATGCTCTTCGATGCGTTTAAGGGCATTATATGTTGGACGATTAGCCTGGTTTTCCAGTATCCACTCCTTGGCAAACGTGCCGTCTTGGATTTCAGCAAGTATTTGTACCATTTCTTCCATAACGTGCTCGTTAATAACCCTGGGACCGCGAGTGTAATCGCCATATTCGGCGGTATCGCTGACAGAGTATCGCATATAGCTCATCCCGCCTTTATACATAAGGTCTACAATCAGTTTCAATTCATGCATACATTCAAAATAAGCAATTTCCGGCTGATAACCGGCTTCCACCAGAGTATTAAATCCGGCTTTGACCAGCGATGTCACTCCGCCACAAAGAACGGCCTGTTCGCCAAATAAATCGGTTTCAGTTTCTTCGTCGAAAGTTGTTTCCAGAACTCCGGCTTTCCCTGAGCCAATGCCAGCTGCATACGCCAGAGCCAGATCAAGTGCCTGACCGCTAGCATCTTGATGCACTGCTACCAGGGCTGGTGCACCGGCACCTTCAACATAGACCTGACGAAGCATATGACCCGGGCACTTGGGGGCTATCATGGTTACATCTACATCTTCCGGGGGCACTATCTGCCCATAATGGATATTAAAGCCGTGTGCGAACATCAGCATCTTGCCGGCTTTTAGCTCCGGTTCAATTGACTGGGTATAAATTTTTGACTGGATTGTGTCTGGAGCAAGCACCATAACTATATCTGCTTTTGCAGTAAGTTCGCGGGCTTCCATAACCTCAAAACCAGCCTTTTCAGCCGCTTGCCATCCTTTGCCACCAGGAACTTCAGCGACAATCACATTGATTCCGCTATCCCTTAGGTTCTGCGCCTGGGCATGCCCCTGGCTGCCATATCCAATAATACCGATTACCTTGTTTTTTATAAGATCCAGGTTACAATCTT
>JAQUNW010000056.1 GCA_028717385.1 Dehalococcoidales bacterium
ATTAACCATTAATGGGATATTCAATTGTTCTAACCGTTCACGTGTTGCAGGTAGACATATTAGCACCCTGGCATGCACACACATAAAGTTTACAGCCTCAGGAGTAATCTTTTCTGCAGCAATAGCTAAGTCTCCCTCATTCTCTCTGTCTTCATCGTCAACAATTATAACGAAACGGCCAGCTTTAATTTCATCGATAGCTTCTTCAACCTGTGCAAACTTCATACCTTTCTTCCTTTTCTCCCCATGTGATAATGCTATGCCCTCCTGGTGAAGACATTCACCAGGAGGGCATACTCCTTCTAAAACCAATACATTTCCATATTATTCAAAACCATATTCGTATCATGTTGCCAAAATAGCCACAATCTTTTAATCACCCAATCTTATCATGGAGCTTCAAGAGCAATAGCTTCATTGATTTCTTTAACCAGTGATTGCAGTACCTCTTCTTGAATTTCATTCGATATTCTACTTGAAGGGTGCGCAATCTTTATCCTGTCACCTTCGTACCTCGGGATAACATTGACATAGACGTGTGGTATATTCTGCCAAGCGCATTCTCCGTTACCCTGGATTAACGTGATCCCTTCCACTCCTGGCAGATTTATTACAGCTTGGGCCACACTTGCTACGCTCTTAAACAACTCGGCCACTTCCTCCAACGGCATATCCATTAAAGTGTCATAGTGCTTTTTAGGAAAAACGAGGGTATGCCCCTTATGCATTGGATAACTTTCAAGAACTGCAGCGACATGCTCAGTCTCATAAACCTTCCATGGGAGAGAGGGCTCTAGAATTACTCTACATATGGCGCATTCAGTCATTTTGTCAACTCCTTCAGTACTGCGTTCAATACCATGCTGTATGTCTATGCATTAACCATGAACCTAGCGCCATAAGGGCAATACACGACACATCGTTCGCAATTTAGACATAATTCTGGATGCACAACAACATGTCCATTTTCCATCGTGCAACAACCTTCAGGGCATGTTGCATGTGGCCTATCGGCACAAATACCACAACCAACACACTTTGAAGTGTCAACAGCTGAGAAGCGCTTCACTGACTGAGAGTTACCCCAAATGTGATCCCAGTCCTTGAGGTAAGGTTGATGAATCCCGATGATTTCTTTAACGGAAGAGTAGCCCTGCTGTTTCATGAAGTTGTGTAGAAAGTGTACATTTTCCCTTATAACATCTCTGCCTCGAGCTTCAACAGCAGTTACCTGGTTGGTACAATGCGCGCCAAGCATAAGCGCCTGCACAACATGTTCAGGGTCTGTAAGCCCGCCTGTTGACATTATACCCATCTTTGGCACAAAATGGCCGACTATGCCTACATCTTTAAAGTTGACATTGAGCAAACCGGGGCCATTGAAAGCGGTTGTTAGTTTATTATAGACCTGAGTTTCAACAGGCGAGGTCTTCGGATTGTATATGTCAGGTGGTAAGGTAATCTGACCACAATTCATGGTCTCAATAAAATCACACCCTGCCTTTAAGAATTCTTCGCAACACCATACATAGTCCAAACAACCAACTTCGGTAGACATCTTGACACCAAGAGGGATTTTGACAACTTTCTTGATTTCTCTTATGATATTCGCCATTTTGTCTCTCCACAGCAACATGCCGTAGAAACTCTTACCCCGAGCAGGAATATCACCTTGCTTATACCATTTGTACATGTAGTCATATGGAGTATTGTCAGGGCATGCGCAGTTAAGCAGCACCATGTCTGCGCCCATATCTTCAACAAACTTAGCATTATACGTATATCCTTTGGGAGTAGCACCAATACCGCGGAATATTCCAACCAAAGGCGTGTTCTCCGGCAAAAGTTTCTTCGATTCTGAAATCAATTTGCCGACCTTGTCGAATTGTGCTTCCCATTGGTCTTGGGTGGGATAATATCCAGAGAGGTTGGGCTTAATTGCCTCGATCCGTGGATCAAGTCCAAAATGCCCAACGCCACTTCCACCAGGGAAATAGCAATACCCGGCCATACCATATGAAGTCCAAATGGGTTTTGCATGGCCAATAAGCTGCTCTTTACCTTCAGGATCTGTGTATATCTCTGGGATAGGGCTATCGTCCACCATTTCCGTTTCGGCAAGAATAGCGTCGCACTGCTCCTTATTCGGCTTGTAGTCAATTTGAACACACATATGCCCGCAGCCTGCTTGAGCGTTTCTAAGGAATTCATTAGGAACGGTTACCCCGCCAATGAAACCGATGCCGAAAGGTGTTCGCATTTTAACGCCAGCCATCTCGCATTCCATTCCAGCAAGTTCTGAATCAGAGACAGCTTTTGAATAAAGAGGGGGGGTTGGATGCGTGTCGTAGTCAAAACATTTGTTGCTGCTACGACGTTGCCGGTTAGGCCCATATCACCCTTTGGGCCTTGTGGACCTGCTGGGCCTTGTATACCTGCTGGGCCTTGTGGACCAGCGGCACCAACCGACCCCTTACAACCAGCAAGCGCTGCGCCGCTAACGGCAACTCCACCAACAAGCGGAGCGACATTTTTCAAGAATTCTCTTCTTGTAGTTTTCTTTTCGTTTTCAGACATTTAAGATCTCCTTTTAATTTATTGTTGCAGGTTACTCAGATTGATTCATTCATTAATAATCAATAAGCCTTATCCTCCTTTTCTACCAAGATTGTTACTTCAAACTAGAGTAATCTTGTATCATTTCGGTTAACGATAATTTTATTTAAGAGTATTATTGGTTATGCCATTGGCACTGCGTGTCTCTTCCCACATATCCACCAGCTGACAAAGGAAGCCGTCATAACACTGGCCAGGCGCACGGTTCTTATCCAGCTTATTTTTGGTGGTGACCTTCAAGCCAATCGTACTTCTAGAATTACCTCTTTCCATCGATTACCCCTTTTTGATACTATGTTTCGGTAAGGCTTCATTTTATAAAATGATCTTATATAGACCATTAACTAGAGCTGGCGAAAAGGCTCAGCATTATACGCCTATATCCCGTTTGTAAAGATTTAACCGCCAACATATAACGAACAGCATAAAAATACGACCACTCGATATTACAAATACGTTATATTCAACTAGAAAGGCCGGCATCTCATTGACTTTCGAGTTTATAAGGTGTTTGATATTCTAAAAAGAATAGAAGGATATGCTATACAATAAGGTTTTGCTGTGAGCTATATAATTCTGATGTGGCAATGGGTCGGGATAACGTTAAATGCTTGAGAATAGTGTGGGGCAGAATATGTATCATATATGTTTTGGACAATTAAATGAGGCGCTTTAGTCTAACCATACTACCTGCCATTATTGTATTTTTGTTTGTATCATTTTTACCTTCTCTAATCATAAAAATTGAAGCTAGTTCAAATAATTATTTAAATTTTGATAGCATTACCACAAAAGATGGACTGTCAAATAATTACATTAAAGCTATTTTTCAAGATCACTATGGGTATATGTGGATAGGAACCATGCGGGGGCTAAACAAATCTTCTAATAGAGAATTTCAGGTATTTGATGGCAAGTCGAGTATTTCTAATCCGGACATAAGAGTGATAAACGAAACAAGCAATGGACAACTTTGGGTAGGCACGCAAAAAGGCCTTAATCTTTTTAACTATACAACCAAAACATTTTCGGCTTACCTTAACAATCCGGAAGATCCTGGCAGCATAAGCAATGATTCAATTACAGCAATATTTGAAGATAGCCGAGGT
>JAQUNW010000057.1 GCA_028717385.1 Dehalococcoidales bacterium
TTACTCCTTCGGATACACTCACTCGCCTGGTAAAAGAAGGCAAGCTTGGGCGCAAGTCCAGCCAGGGTTTTTACACCTACTAAATAATACAAGCAAGGGCAAAGGAGAGCTATCATGCCTTTACCTCAACTTACCATAGGTAATGTTACCGCGAGGTATCCAATAATACAGGGAGGAATAGGAGTTGGAATTTCCCTTTCCGGGCTGGCCAGTGCAGTTGCCCGGGAGGGCGGTATTGGAGTGATTTCTGCCGCCGGCATCGGTATGCTCGAGTCAGATTTCAACCGCAACCCCCATCAGGCCAATCAAAGAGCACTTCGGGATGAAATCCGCAAGGCTCGCAGCCTTAGCAATGGCATTATTGGCGTTAATGCTATGGTTGCCTTGACCGATTTTGATGATCTTATAAAGATATCGGTGGAAGAGGGAGCTGATATGGTCATCATGGGAGCTGGTTTACCGCTTAAAGCGCCGGAGATGATTCCCCCTATGGAACCAGGCCGTCATTATACCTGCATGGTTCCTATTGTTTCTTCCGCCAGAGCAACCGAATTATTGTTAAAATACTGGGCGGCTCACTACAACCGTGTGCCAGATGCAGTTGTTGTTGAGGGACCGCTGGCCGGAGGCCATCTTGGCTTCAAGTATTCGCAACTGGAAGATCCAGCCTGCTCGCTTCAGGTACTCATCCCCCAGGTAGTAGACGTGGTTAAACCTTACCGAGAAGAATTCGGCGCAAGCATACCTGTAATTGCCGCCGGCGGTATATATACCGGTGCGGATATACGGAAATTTTTAAACTTTGGAGCATCAGGTGTTCAGATGGCTACCCGGTTTGTTACCACAGTTGAATGTGATGCTTCCGATGCTTTTAAAAACACTTATATAGATTGTGAAAAGGAAGATCTGGTTATTATAGAAAGCCCGGTGGGATTGCCTGGCAGAGCTATTAAAAACAAATTCCTTGAAGCAGTGAGCGAAAAGGTCAAGCGGCCATTCGCCTGCCCGTGGAAGTGCCTCAAGACATGTGATTTTACACTATCCCCATATTGCATTTGCCGCGCACTTACCAACGCTAAAAAAGGCCTTTTGGATAAAGGATTTGCCTTTGCTGGTGCAAATGCCTATTTGAATAAGCAAATTGTAACTGTTAAGGAACTGTTTGCTTCCCTGGTGGAAGAATACGAGGCTGCTTCCCCATCTACTGTGTAATCCTTGAGAAGGGCGCCTCATATTTTGTGTCATTCTAGAGGAGGGGTAAAACCCCGACGAAGAATCTTCCCCGTAATAGCGCCTGTCGTTACAGACGCCGTGTTTCAATATCTAAGAGCACAACTCGTGTGAGATTCTTCGCTTACGCCCGAGAATGACATGTTTTTATGGGTGTTCAGGGCAACACATATCTTATCCCCCCTAAAGCGGGATATTACCGTGCTTTTTAACAGGGTTTGAAACCTGCTTGTTCTCCAACATTTCCAGTGCTCGAATCAACTTTATGCGGGTTTCACGCGGATCTATCACATCATCAATATATCCCCGGGAGGCACCAACAAACGGATTAGCAAACTTTTCACGATATTCACTCACCAATTTTTCCTTTAGTGCTATGGGGTCCTGGCTCGATTCCAGCTCTTTCCGATATATTATGTTAACTGCTCCATCCGGCCCCATCACAGCAATCTCCGCCCCTGGCCAGGCATAGTTTACATCCCCTTTCAAGCTGGCTGAGCTCATCACAATGTAAGCTCCACCATAAGCCTTGCGGATAATAACACTGATCTTGGGAACTGTTGCCTCTGCATAAGCGTACAAAAGCTTGGCTCCGTGGCGAATAATCCCCTTACACTCCTCCTGCTTGCCCGGCATGTAACCGGGTACATCCACCAGGGTAACCAGCGGGATATTAAAACAATCACAAAACCTTACAAAGCGTGCACCTTTATCCGAAGCATCACAGTCAATCACTCCTGCCAGATATTGAGGCTGCTGTGCAAGCAGCCCGGTAACTCTTCCCCCAAGGCGTACAAAAGCAGTAATCAGGTTTGGCGCAAACTGAGCTTGCAACTCAAACATCTCGCCATCATCAACAATGGCCGAGATTACTTTTTTCATATCATAGCCACGGTTAGGTTCATCTGGCACTATAGACAAAATATCATCACTCAAAATTGATGGCCGTTCATCTTTTATTCCTTCAGGCGGCTTTTGCCGGACATTGGAAGGCAGATAAGAAAGCAACTCTCTAACTTTTTCCAGGCATTCCTGTTCATTATCGGCAACATAGTGGCAATTGCCGCTTTTGCGCGCATGAGTTGCTGCTCCCCCCAGTTCTTCCAAGCTAACCTCTTCACCAGTTACTGCCTTGATAACCTGGGGGCCGGTAATAAACATATGCCCAGTACCCTTAACCATAAAAATAAAATCGGTAATAGCGGGGGAATAAACTGCTCCACCGGCACACGGGCCCATAACAACTGATATCTGGGGTATTACGCCAGAGTAGCGCGTATTACGGGTAAATATTTCCCCGTAGCCAACCAGGCTGTCTATTCCCTCTTGAATGCGGGCACCGCCAGAATCCAGCAAGCCGATAACCGGAGCACCGTTTTCAAAGGCCAAATCCATAACCTTGCATATTTTTTCCCCAGCTACTTTAGATAATGAACCACCCAATATCGTAAAATCCTGGGCAAATATAAATACTTTCCTGCCGTTGATCTTGCCATACCCGGTAACCACCGAATCCCCAGGGTGAACCTGTTTTTCCAGGCCAAAATCCCGGCAATTGTGTGATTTATAACAATCAAGTTCATTAAAACTGCCTTCGTCCAGAAGCATGTTTATACGTTCACGAGCAGTAAACTTGCCCTTTTCATGCTGTTTACTTACTTGCGTTTCACCCCCGCCTTCTAACCTTTGCCTTACGCGATTGTTTAATTGATCTAAATTGGGCATCTTTCTTCCCCTTTTGGTTAAACTGCCTTTTACGGCGCCGTATTTTAGCACAACTAACGCGATATCAATAAAATCCTGTCTACTGCACACTTCCCAACTTTACCAACAACCACCAACTCCGGCAGTACAAAACACTAAAGATGTACCATTCTTACCGTATTGTTTTTATATGCGTTGTTTTAAATGTTATAATCTAACCTGGTACCACAAAGGGAACAAAGGAGGCCAAGTAATGCCTGAACCAAACCTGCTGGATATACAAGACCTGGCTGTCTCGTTAGACGGTAAAGAGATCCTTCATGAGATAAACTTGAGCGTTAAACCTGGTGAAACTAACGTGGTTTTCGGGCCGAATGGTAGCGGTAAGACGACCCTGATGATGACCATCATGGGATTTCCGCGTTACCATATTACCCGCGGTAAAATTATTTTTAAAGGCCAGGATATTACCCAAGCTACCTTGGATGAACGCGCCAGGCTGGGAATAGGAATGTCTTTCCAGCGGCCTCCAGTAGTCAAGGGCGTTAAAACCAGAGATATGGTAACAGCCACCCTGAAAGCCAGGGGGAGAGAAGCAAATGTAGAAGCGCTGGCAGAAAAAACCAACATGGTTAATTTTTTACAACGTGATATCAATGCCGGCTTCTCTGGTGGTGAAATTAAACGAAGCGAACTTCTTCAACTGCTGGCACAAA
>JAQUNW010000058.1 GCA_028717385.1 Dehalococcoidales bacterium
TGATGGTAGATTTTAAAAGGCCGTCAATTGTGGTGCCATTGAAATCGTAACGTGCTTTAAAGGTCTTATGGCCGCAATGCTCACTCCAGGTTTGAGCCAGTGTTTCCAGTTCTGCATCAGTGGGGTTTCGCCCCATCTGTCGGTAGTATTTTAAAATAGCCTTAATCTCGGCTTCAGAAAACCCAAGCTCGCCAGCTATGCAGGAGAGCCTGGCAGGGCTGGCACTCAATATGTCCACAGTTTTTAGCTCGAATCGATATTCAGGGATCTCAAAGCTGTCTGCCATCTGCCCGGTTATTATATGCTGGACAGTGGGGTTGACAAGCAGCCTTGAGCAGATGATCTGAAGCTCCGGTTCGGCAGGTTTTCCGTAGAGTTCATACCTGGTGGCGGTTTTTACACCGGTTATACTGTCGATACCCAGATCGCGAATGCCTTTAAGTATCGATTCCTCGATCGGGTCGGTAACTCCATGGTTGTAGGCTACTTCATAAGCCTGGCAGTTTTTATCCTGATTGCTGTAATCGGGCAGGCCGATGTGAAAATCGTGGATAAGAGGGTCGGTAAGGGCATCGTAACATACGGTATTGATATCATCAGGTGAAGCCTTCCCCCGTATGTAGTAGACATCATGTACCCGGGCATTTGTTATCGAGGTAATTCCAAGGTCATAAATATCTTTTACGAGCCCGCGTCCGCGAGCATCCGGCAACTGTGATTTCAGGCTTACCTCAATTCTTTGCATTTTTGCCCGTTACCAGCCTCTGTGAGCCATGCGTTCTTTTTCATCCAGTTTGCTGATATCCAGCCCGGGCATTGCCGATCCCAGATTTTTGCTCACCTCGGCAATTATGGCAGCATCCATGTAATGGGTTGTAGCGCGGACTATCGCTTTAGCCCTGGCCTCCGGGTTGGAGGATTTAAATATTCCGGAACCTACAAACACCCCCTCCACTCCGAGCTGCATCATCAGCGCTGCATCAGCAGGAGTGGCTATTCCGCCAGCGGCAAAATTAACCACCGGGAGCTTTCCCAGTTTTCTAACTTCAAGAACCTGTTCAAGCGGGGCTCCAAGTTCCTTCGCTATGGCTGGGAGTAGTTCCTCCCTGGCGCTGGTGATTCTGGCAATATCATCATTTACCTGCCGAATATGCCTTACTGCCTCTACAACATTGCCGGTGCCGGCTTCTCCCTTGGTACGCATCATGGCTGCTCCTTCGGCGATTCGTCTGAGCGCTTCGCCCAGATTGCGGCAGCCACAAACGAAGGGGATAGTGAAATCATGCTTCCAGACGTGATTGGTTTCATCTGCCGGGGTAAGAACTTCGGATTCATCTATGCAGTCCACACCAATGGCTTCCAGAGCGCGCGCTTCCACAAAATGACCGATGCGGCACTTGGCCATAACCGGTATGGAAACTGCTTTCATTATTTCTTCTACAATGGAAAGATCTGCCATCCGGGCAACCCCTCCATCAGCACGTATATCAGAGGGAACCCTTTCCAGTGCCATCACTGCTGCTGCGCCAGCAGCTTCAGCAATTTTAGCCTGCTCGGGGATTACAACATCCATAATGACTCCGCCCTTAAGGCTCTGGGCGAAGCCGGTTTTATCTTTCCATGTACCGGTATTCATATTTGTAATTTACCTCTCCTTCCGGGTTGATTTGTTATTTTACTATTGGTGGCTCAACAGGGGCAAGCGCTTGTTAGTAGCGCCTGCTGGCAATGAGTTCCCCGGCAGTTAACATTATAGCAGTTTATCAGCGGATTGGTTACCTGGTTTTTCCCGTTTGGACGCGTTCACTCCGTGTGAGATTCTTCGCTTCGCTCGAGGATGGGCATATTAGTCAAAAATGTGTGCTGAAAAGTCTTGGAATTACGCACGGCTTAATCGCAGGAGACAAAGCCAATCATTAAACTGGTTTAATGATTGTTACAGAGCTTGCCATTATTGGAGCAACAAAAAGGAAAAGTGGACACACGAATGAAATTCAAAGAGGGAAAGAAGAAAACTAGGCGATTATCTCAACAACTTTTACCGCAACGATAACGGCAAAGGCAAAAAGCAGGGGGACGATCGGCATAGTTACGAAACTGGATATGCGCTCGGAAACCTCCGATGTACCGGCACCAGCCAGCTCTTTAATAGAAAGAAAAACGATAAGCATTATTACCGCTACGGCTCCCAGCACCCCGGCAATCCCGGTGCCGCCAAGAGCAGTAATAGTTGTTATTGTGCTTACTGTGACTGTTATAATCATCTCTTTACACCAGGGGTATAAAGCACAGTATTACAGAAGCTGCCCTTTTTTAGTTGGAAAATTAGAAAGAAATAAGTACCTGTGCTCAAAGTACTATATGGGCGATTATATTTTGTCGTTAAACTATGCAGTTGCAATTCACCTGTATTGTTAAAGATTCAATGCGGCGTTTCTGCCGGCAATACGGCCGAAAACCAGGCAGTCCGTTACAGCACAGCTTCCCAGGCGGCATGCTCCATGAATCCCCCCTGTGACCTCGCCTGCAGCATACAGCCCTTCAATTGGTTTCTGGTTGGTATCTATTACCTGGCCGGAAGTATTGATTTGGATGCCGCCCATGGTGTGGTGCACCTTCGGCCACAACCGTATACTGTAATAGGGAGGCTGGCAAACCGGCTTCACCCCATTTAATACAGGTTTGCCAAATTCATCATCTGTCTGCTGTTCCATGTGATGGTTGTACTTATCTAACGAAAGCTTAAGGCTATCGGGATTCATGCCATAAAGCGAGGCCAGCTCTTCCAAATCGCCAGTCTGTTTTATCTTGTTCTTCATAACAAAATCCACCTCCAAGTTTTATTCATGGTAATGAAATATGCAAAGCAGGTATAACTTAATTGCTGTAAATACCACCTCCTTTATTGTTAGCAATAACAGTTAAACCGCGCATGAAATAAGAAAACAAGCGGAATATGATGGAGGGCTTTGAAGCATACATGATTCAGGATTTGAATAGAAGATTACAAATGCCGGCTAACCCGTTGATTTTTACGAAAGGCAGTAATATTTTTTCTGCTTGCTACCTCCAATACCACAGATTGCCTTTTTCTTAGAATACTTACAGAGGGCACCAATGTCAAGTTTGCATAACTGTTTTTAGCTGCCGAAGGCCAAAGGAAAAACATGATTTTTATCCGAGAACGAAGATATTATTACCAGTAATTAAGTGCGGTCCAGGTAGCCGGAAACAGTCGTTATTCCGCCTCGATTACGTCTACCCACAAATGCAGGTCAAGATAAACATCGCTTGAGCCATTTTTGTAAAGAAGGAACTCAACCTTTTGGTTTCCCCCCGGAGTATCTGGTGTGAAGGTGATGCGGGATTCGTGCTTTTCTTCGTGTGCCAGTTCCAGCGGCCCGAGACTGGCAGATTGATCGCCCCCTATCAAAACTTCAACATTACAGGTAGCAATTTCATATTCACGGTTGACGATGCCTACCGTTACCCATGCACTGTCGCCCAAAGTTATTTCTTCCGGATAATCATCGGCAATTCCTTCAGTGCCGAGAATATAAAATTCGCTGAATTTTTCACCCGGTTTGGGGTTGGTAGCTGTGTAAACCAGGGTGGATACTGCCGCTATGATGCTGATG
>JAQUNW010000059.1 GCA_028717385.1 Dehalococcoidales bacterium
TATCGTTGAGAAGCACCTGATACCAGAACTAGGACAAATACAATTGAAAAGTCTTAGCCCCAGAGATATTCAACTGTTCTATGGAAGATCAGCCCAAAAGATATCCAGGAGAACTGGCGAAAAGCTTTCAACTTGGACCATACATTATTTTCACCGGTGTCTATCTCAATCTCTTAAGTATGCCGTCAGGCAGGGTTACCTCAATCGAAATCCTTGTGAGCTGGTTGACCCGCCCAAACCGCGTAAAAAGGCCATGAGAACCCTGGATCCATCATAACTTGCTGCTCTTCTTGACGTGGCTAAAAGCAACCGATTTTACCCGGCGATCTACACTGCCTTAATACCAGCTTGAGGCTGGCTGAAATGCTTGGTCTCAGGTGGCGTGATGTAGATCCGGATATTACCGGTTTCAATTTCAGTTAACCGCGTATTGTATAAACGCAAAGGCATCTGTGTTTTCAAGGAGCCGAAGACCGAAAGAAGCAGGCGCCAGGTGGCTATGACCCCCAAATTGGCAATTTTCCTGAGGCAATTCAAAAAAGAGTGTCAGAGGTTGTTAGAGAAGCTGGGGAGGTCTTTAACCCTGGATGAGCTCGTGTTTTTCAACCATAATGGGGGGCAATTGACCCCAGTGTGCTGAGCGGCAATTTCAGAAAAATTGTGAGAGCTGCTGGACTGAGTAGCATCAGGTTTCATAATCTAAGGCATACATTTGCCAGCTTGACACTCCTGAGTGGTGCTCCGCCTGAAGTGATAAGCGAAGCACTCGGTCACAGCTCGGTCGCTTTTACAATGGATGTGTATTCCCATATAATACCAGGTATGCAAGAAGAGGCAATGGCAAAACTAAACAGTGTAATATCTGCCGGCGAAGCCATTTCCCTGGAAATTAACACCATTGATTGACATAATAACAAGTCATGACTAGTTTTTAGCTTTCGTGCCAGCGTAGCTCAGTTGGTAGAGCAACGGTTTCGTAAACCGTCGGTCAAGAGTTCGAGTCTCTTCGCTGGCTCCAGTTTTTAAAGCTAAGAAAGCCCTGAAAGTAGCAAGTACTTCCGGGGCTTTCTTCGTTTTTGCTAACGGATTGCTAACGCATTAGAGTAAAATAATATCAGATATCTCACCGCGAGCAATATTCCCAAATGGCTTGCCAATCGGGTAGTTAGCCGTGTTAGCCAGGAAAAATACGCCCAGCGCGATGGAAACCTTATGATCCGCTCCCCAAGCTTAAAGTTTGCTACTAAAGTGAAGACATTACACGAGGAACATTAAGAATATACCCTAATCCAACTTTAGTTTCTATAATCGCAGTGTGATCAGAATCATCGCAAATTTTTTGCCGCAAACGTTGTACATAAACCCTAATAGCCTCAAGCGATCCAGGATAATCTTCTCCCCATATTTCACGAGCCAAGTTAGAATAGAGAACAATAACATTAGCATTTCTAAGTAGTGCATAGAAGATAATACACTCGTTCTTGGTAAGGAATATTTTCTTATGATTGAAATATAACTTGTGGGTTGACAACTCAAGTGTATACGGCCCCTTACTACATACGTCGTTGGAAACTAAAACGCTTTGTGTACGAACTAATGCTTTGACTCGAGCCAGGAATTCTGCTTTCCTAAAAGGTTTTACGATATAATCATTTGCCCCTAATTCCAAACCTCTGACAATATCATCTTCATCCCCCAATACTGTCAGTATAATTACTGGTATTTCAGAGAACATGCGCATTTGTTGCAACACATTGAATCCGCTTATATCAGGTAATCCCAGGTCCAAGATAATAATATCTGGCCGCACGGTTTCTATTAAGCTCAACCCTTCTACCCCTAAACGGGAAGAGAAGAGTTCTGCTTCAGGCCAGCGCATATGCAGGATTAGATTAAGTGATTTTACTATGTTCTGATCGTCTTCAATAGCAAGTATTTTCATGCCATTTTCCTTGTTTTAATTTTTATTCTTTGCTTTGTTGATAAGGGATAAATACAGTAAAAACACTTCCTTGGTTCACTTTACTTTCAACTGAAATTTTGCCACCATGCAATTCAACAATCATTTTTGACAATATTAATCCGATGCCAAGCCCATTGAAGCGAGCATGCTCGCTACCAGTTGGAAGTGCGCTGTTTAAACCATGGTCAAAAATACTTTTTTGTCTGTTATCGTTTATTCCACACCCATCATCGCTTATTATTAATAACAATTGGCCATCTTCTGCTTTTGCCGAAAAGCCCAACAATCCATGCTTTTTTGTGAATTTGCATGCATTATCTATCAAGTTGTTTATTACTTGTTTGATACGTTCAGCATCAATTTCAGCGTATCCAAGATTATCTTGAATATCAATTGTAATATTTTTTCCTTTGTTTTTTGCCACTAGCAATATATCCAGGCTGATCTCGTTGAGATATACCTCTAAATCAATGCTTTGAACATCTATTTTCAATAAACCCATCTCGCCCCTAATAATATCCAGTAATTCGTTTGTTCTTTTTTCTAAGCTGTTGATGCTATTCTCAATACTATGAGCTAGTTCAATAAAAGGAGGGTCCTTGGCTTCTTCAAGAAGCAGTTCATTCGCAATTTGCAGAGATGTTATTGGAGTTTTAAGTTCGTGGATTATGATCCTGGTAAATCCGATGCGTTTATTGAGTTCTTGCTCTAATTGCTCAGTCTTTTCAGCCAGCTGTGAAGTCTTCTTGTCTACCTGGGACGCAAGCTCTTTTGCGCGTAGATTAAGAGAGCGTGTTTTTAAATTGATGATGGTTTTTATTACGATAGCAACAACACCGAAAAGTAATAGTATGAACCACCACTCTTTCCAAAAAGGAGGTGAAATATCTATTATTAGGGAAAGGCACTCAGTATCCCAATTATCATTACTATCGGAAGCTTTAACCAAGAATGTATACTCACCGTTGGAAATGTTCGTATATTTTGCAGAATGTTCGTTTGGAGAACAATAGTGCCAGTCTTTGTCAAAACCGTCTAATTTATAGGCAAATAAAGTCTTAGCTGACGAACCAAAATTGGTATCAGCAAAATCTATAACAAAAGAGTTATTGGAATAAGGCAAGGTAATTTTTTGTATATCCTCGATGGGAGTGTCAAAAGATGAAGGTTTATTTAAAAGTGTGAAATTGCTAATCAACACTCTTGGTTTATAGGTATTCTCCTCTATGTTTTCGGGGTTACATTCGATTAGCCCAGTCAAACAACCAAGATAAATCGTGCCATCGTTAGTCTTGAAATAAGATAATGGTCGGAAGGTATCGCTCTTCAAACCATCTGCAAGGTCATAGTGAACATATCTGTCATCTTTTATTGATAACTGCCAAACACCTTGAAAAGTAGGAACCCAAATGTCCCCATAACTATCTTCAATGATTCCATATATATAGTCAAAAGATATTAAATTTTCTCCTTCGCGATACGGGGAAAGCTGTTCTTTTTCAAGATCATAGTAGTATAATTTGCTACCTTTCCCTATCCACAATAATCCATTTCTACCCTCGCACATTGAACAATAATCGAAGCCCCCAATGCTGTTGAATTCGTTTCCAGG
>JAQUNW010000060.1 GCA_028717385.1 Dehalococcoidales bacterium
GGATTATGTTAAGGATTTTATAAGGAGATCTTTTGGAGAGCAGGCAGTACCGGAGGCGATGGATATTCTGAAGGGACTTAAAGATAAGGAAATAAATATTTATGAAGTAGGTGGACAGATAAAACAGTATATGAACTATTCTCAAAGGATGCAATTGCTTCATTATCTTGTAGGTCTGGCACAATGTGATGGGGATGTATGCTCTGATGAGTTAAAAATGTTGCGTGAAATAGCCTCTGCAATTGGCGTAAATACATCTGATAGTGAGTCGATATTTTCTATGTTTGGACAAAACCTTGAATCAGCATACAGTGTTCTTGAAATTGATAGAAATGCGAGTGATGATCAGGTAAAAAGAGCTTATAAAAAACTTGCCATTAAGCATCACCCTGATAAAGTAGCCTCTTTGGGGCCTGATGTTCAAAAGGCGGCTGAAGAAAAATTTAAGAAAATTCAGATGGCATATGAAAAAATTAAAAAAGAACGTGGCATTGTTTAATGCCAGCATTTATAAGAAAAATATAATTCAATAATAAAATGAAGACAGATTTAAAGAAAGTTTTATCGGTATCAGGACAACCGGGGTTGTTTTTATACCTTTCACAAGCTAAAAACGGTGTGATTGTTGAGTCTCTTGTTACAAAACAGAGAACTTCATTTGGTGTCAATTCGAGAGTGACAACTCTTGCGGATATATCAATTTATACTAATGAAGATGAATTACCTCTTAAGGAAGTTCTGATCAAAATGATAAACAAACTTGGTGAAGAATCTGCGCCATCAGGCAAGTCGGATGAAAAAGTGATGAAAGCGTTTTTTGAAGAGGTACTGCCTGATTATGACAGAGATAGATTTTATGTTTCTCATATGAAGAAAGTTCTTGACTGGTACAATATTTTAAAACAGTATGCATCTTTAGAATTTGCTGAGGAAGAAGAGTCGTCTGAAGATATAATCAAGGAAGATAAACCTAAAAAAGGGACTAAGAACGTAGAAACCACAAAGAAATCCACCAAGGCATCTCCAAACAAAGCTGCCAATTCAGCTGCAATTAAGAGCACTAAAACTGTGCAAAGAAAAGCCAACTAGTTGTGAGACGTGTTCAGCTTATTTCTTTGGGGTGCTCAAAAAACAGGGTAGATTCGGAACATATACTGAAACAAATAAGTGCCGGTAAATTTGAAATATCTCCTGAAGGTGAAGATTTGACAAAAGCGGGAGTAGATACAGTCATAATAAACACTTGTGGCTTTATTAAAGATGCCAAAGAGGAATCAATAGAAACCATTTTTTCTGCCGTCGATGCAAAGAAAAAAGGTTATATCAGTAAAATTTTTGTTTTTGGTTGTCTTTCACAACGTTATAGAGATGAGTTGGTAAAATCAATTCAGGAGGTGGATGGATTTTACGGGACGCTTGATAACGGTAGTCTGTTAAATGCCTTGGGAATTACTTTCAGAGAAGATTTGGCCTTACAACGTTGTCTTACAACGCCGAATCATTATGCTTATTTGAAAATTTCTGAGGGGTGTGATAGAACATGCTCTTATTGTTCTATTCCTATCATCAGGGGGCCACATCACTCTGTACACATGGAAGATATTATACAAGAGGCTAAGAATCTTGCTGCAATGGGGGTAAAGGAGCTTATTGTCATTGCTCAAGATACTACTTATTATGGACTTGATATATACAAGAAAAGGTGTTTAGGGAAACTGTTAGAGAAACTTGTTCAAATTGATGGTATTGAATGGATCAGAATTCATTATTCCTATCCTGCCGGATTTCCTGATGATGTTCTTGAAATAATGGCAGGTTCAGAAAAAATTTGCAAGTATATAGATATACCTCTTCAACATTCTTCAGATAAAGTACTTTCTATGATGAGAAGATCTGTTGATGGAAGGGAAACCAGAGAGTTGGTTGAGAAATTTAGAAAAATGGTTCCTGGTGTGGTACTTCGCACTACAATGATAGTTGGACATCCTGGAGAAGGAAAGAAGGATCTTAAAAATCTTCTCGATTTTGTTAAAGAATACAAATTTGAGAGATTAGGAGCTTTTACTTATTCAGAAGAAGAGGGAACATATGGAGCTTTAAATTTTAAAGACAATATATCCAGACTTGTAAAGCAAGAGAGATATGACACTTTGATGGAAGTGCAGGCCGCCATTTCTAATGCCTATAATAATTCGCGTATCGGTTCTGTTGAAAAGGTTCTGGTTGATTCTTTTTCAAAGGATATTTCCTGTAATAATGTGCTGGTTGCACGAAGTCAAAAAGAATCTCCTGAAGTTGACGGTGAGATTCTAATTGGGGGAGATTCTCTTTCCGGGATATTTGTTCCTCAAAATATAATTGGTAATTTTGTTAATGTTAAAATAATTGGAGCCAATGAATACGATTTGTTGGCAGACTTGATATAGAAAATGGGATTATTAGAAGAAATAGTAAAAGTTTGTACATTTTTAGCATCCTATTTGTCTTCTTATGTAACAGGACAAGTAATTATTGTTGACGGAGGCATGGGGATGTAAGTTATATGTAGTCTTAATCTGATATTGTTATGAAAAAGGCAAAACATTATTTAATGAATATTTTTTCGCAAATATTCTTAGTGGCAATTTTATTTATGTTAACTGCTTGTGGTCCGTACAAAGAAATAATGGATATTGAGGTAAATCAACCTTCTTCTGTTAAAACAGATGTACTTGGTAAATCGATAGCGATATGTTATAATGGGGATGTTAGTGCGGAAAATTTGTTGTTTTTTCAAGGTATTTCAAAAGGGATAGGAAATGTTTTAAATGTTGTGAATAAGAATCCGGAGTATGAAATTATAATTGACTCGTTGGCCCTTGGAGATATGTTTCACAAAATTGGTTTGGATTATGGAGAATCAACATTAAGTTTGGTTATGTCCATGCCTTATCAATTCAATATTTCTATATCAAAGAAAAACGATACCTTGGATAACACTCCCGAACAAATTAAGTTTTCTGATATTGTATATTGGAATATAGTTGCTCCGGATACAGTTTCAATAGAGAAGTTCTATTTAAAAGCAAAAAAAAGTCTTCCAAGTTTGTATATTGGTTTAGGTGAGATTGTTGCTTCTAACTTTTTCCCTAAGTGGAAGCCTGAAGAACGTACAGTAATTTGTTACCTTTATGGTCGGTGGGCTCAAGCTGAAGAACTTGCATTTGATTTCAAATGGAAAGAAGCTCGTGATATCTGGATGAAACTTGTTGATACGGATGATGTTAAAAAGAAAGGCATAGCTTCATATAACATTGCTCTTGCTTGCGAGATGCTTCAACAGTATGAAATTGCACTTAAATGGCTTGATTATGTTGACAAATATATGCCCGGTCTCAAAGAAGCGCAGCAGATAAGAGAACGATGCATGAGCTTTCGTGACTAACTAGTTTCTATTTGCAAATATTGAAAATGATTACAACCTAAATGTATCTTTAAGACCTGTGGTCTTATTATAGGCACTTGTTTCTTTGTCTTTCCAGAAG
>JAQUNW010000061.1 GCA_028717385.1 Dehalococcoidales bacterium
ATCGGCGTTAAAAAACTTGAGACCATTATATTCTGGCGGATTATGAGAAGCAGTTACCATTATCCCGGTATCAAAATCACGAACGGCGTAAGCCAGAGCAGGTGTTGGTAATAAACCGGCATCCCAGAAACTGGCTCCAGAAGCATTCAAACCGGCAGCCAAGGCACTCTTGACAGCAGGCGAACTGGTGCGCGAATCACTGGCTACCACTACCCGCCGATGCGTTGCGCCAACAGACAGCCCGCATTTGAAAGCCAGTTCAAGCAAGCTGCGATCTGCCTTGAAACGAATGCCAGAAGTTCCAAATATTTGCATCACCCGATTGTAACCAGCCTCAGATAGTGATGTCAAACCAGTATTCATTCTTGACACAAGAATGCATAACCTTTACTATTTGAATATCGTTTTAAGGAGGTACATCCATGGTCAAAGAAATCTCTGATGCCAGTTTCGACGAAGAAGTGTTAAAAGCAAAAATCCCGGTGCTGGTAGATATGTGGGCGCCTTGGTGTGGGCCCTGCCGAATGGTGGCTCCTGTTATTGACAAGCTTTCCACGCAGTATGAAGGTAAAATTAAATTCTGCAAGATGAATGTTGATGACAACTCCAGTACTTCCTCGCGTTATCAGGTTATGTCTATTCCGACTATGTTGCTGTTTAAACAAGGTGACGTGGTTGATACCGTCGTGGGTGCCGTCCCAGAGAGCAACTTCAAGGCTAAGCTGGATAAATTGCTCTAATATCATCGGTAAATTCAAATGGAACAAATTCCGTTCATAGCTGCCCTGGGAGCAGGTGTAGCATCGTTTCTTTCGCCTTGTGTTTTACCTCTGGTGCCAGTTTTTTTAGCAAGCCTGGCCGGGCCTGAAGTATTAAACAATAGCGGATATGAGCGAAGAAAGCTTTTTCTCTCATCGTTAAGCTTTGTTGCAGGATTTGGTATCATATTTACTCTGGCCGGAGCGCTGGCGGGATTAATTGGTATTTCCTTAAGCCCAAACTCTATCATAGTGAGGACAATATCCGGCACCGTATTGGTAATTCTTGGTTTATTAATGCTACTGGCAATAAAACTTCCAGTATTAAACTACCAAGCGAGGCTAAACCCACGTTTAGAAAATACCAGTGGTTATATCCGCGCAGCGTTGATTGGAGGGAGTTTTGCATTGGCATGGACTCCGTGCCTGAGCCCAATACTGGGAGGAATCCTAATGCTGGCTTTAAACTCCTCAACCGCATGGCATGGAGCTTTGCTCCTGGCTGTATATTCGCTAGGGCTGGGATTACCATTTGTGGTTATCGGGCTAGCTTTTTCAGCCTTTCATCCCTGGATCAAGCGTATCAATAAATATTCGATATATATCTATGTAGCCAGCGGATTAATTCTTATCGCTGCTGGTATATTGATACTGACTGGCAAACTGGGCTGGCTTTATCTTTAGTAATTAACAGAGTAAGAAAATATGAAAATCAAAATATTTCTAACCACAGTATGTCTGTTACTGTCGGCATTGCCATTAGCTTCCTGCCAACAAGCTTCTATTTCTGCCGGTAAACCAGCACCGGATTTTGAACTCTTGGGCCTGGACGGCGAAACTGTATCCCTGTCTAGCCTTCAAGGACGACCAGTAATGCTCAATTTTTGGGCACTTAGCTGCCCGTACTGCCTAGCCGAAATGCCATATATAGAGCAGGCATGGAATACTTACAATAATGAAGAAAGTAAGTTAGCTGTGCTAACTATCAATGTTCGGGATTCTTCATCTGCCATCAGCAGTTTTCTTGAATACGGTCAGTACTCTTTTACCGTCTTGCGTGATACTGGCGCCCGTGTAGCTAATATGTATAGTGTTGATGGTATACCGGTTACCGTGCTTATTGATAAAGATGGTATAATCCAAGATGTAGTAATAGGGGCTTTCCCCAATTGGGCAAGCCTGGATAACAAGCTGACTAAGATAATTTAGTGAAAGGATTAATCATATGGGCGATATTTTAGACGAAGCATATTCGATCGTACAATGCAAAGACTGTCCGTGGTATAAAGCATGCGTTACCCCAATGCGATTTACCGCCGAAGATATACAAAGGCAAATGCAAGCATCCAACCTGGAAATTACAGGGCAGCAAGATATACAAAATCAGCAATTGATTGCAAGCATGGCAGCGGCAGCCCAAGCCTCTCTGGTAGAAGGCTGCCCGATATTCGTAGAACGTCTGCGCTCAAACCCCAAACTGTCTCAGAGAATTAAAGAAATCATGCAAAACTGGAGCGAAGAATAAACCCCATCATTGCTTCTAAGCTCAACTTACTGGTTATTCTGCCGATAAAGCCTTGCACATATAATTGTGATTAAACGAATACCCAAGTGCCCGGTAATACGGTCTGGCACCAACTCCACTTAAAATATACATATCACGCGCCCCAAATTCACTGGCTGCAATTCTTTCCGCTTCCATAAGCAGCGTTTTCCCAAGACCTTTATGTTGGGCTGATATTTCATCTCTTTCTCCCAACGCTACTTCAGCCCCATAAACGTGCAATTCGCGCACCAAGGCAAATACACCCTTTCTTTCTCCAAATGCTGGAGGGGGTATATTTTGCAGCCTCAACCGTAAAAGACCGAAGAGTGTTTGCTGCTCATCCTCGAATGAAAGGAATATTTCCTGGCCTCCGCTCGCTTTGTAATCCAGCCGCTTAACAGAGGCTTCTCCGCTTTTCCAGCCTTGCTTAATGCGATGACCATATTCCCTGCAACGAATGCAATGGCAACTTTTTCCTTTTTCGATTAGTTTCTTTTGCACTCTTTCGCGAAGAGAGTCTTTCGGTCCTCCGGTTATGTAAACTGAGGGGATATCACGCAAAACCCTGGAAATCCGGGTATAACCCGGAACAATGCTCTTCAAGTCTGCAATCAACTCAATTAGTTCTTCTTCTTCATAAGGCTTATATAAACCCTGTTCCTTCCAGCGTTCAAGTTCGGTGCCGGCAACTACCATTGTGGGATATATTTTTAAGCCATCCGGGCGGAAGCGTTCATCATTGAAAAGCTGTGAAAACAGCTCCAGGTCTTTTTCCCTGGTTACACCGGGAAGGTTAGGCATCCAGTGATAATGCACTTTTATTCCGGTCATTTTTAAGTTCCGAGTCGCACTGACAACATCATTAATGCTATGCCCTCGACGGGTAAGAGTATATACTTCATCATCTATAGTCTGCACACCCAACTCGACCCGGGTAGTTCCAAGTTCTACCATCCATTCAATATGAGCTGGAGTACAATAATCTGGGCGAGTCTCGATACATAAACCAACACACCTGCTTTCGGCTTCCTCATTCAGCCGCTGGGCTTCTTCCAGGCTGGCAGATATTTGCCCATTCAGTGCATCGAAGCAGTTTTTGATAAAATCATATTGATAATCCCGAGGGGAAGAAAGAAAAGTACCCCCCATGATTATCAACTCAACTTTGTCGACGGGGTGTCCCATATTCTTATACGTAGACAGACGTAAT
>JAQUNW010000062.1 GCA_028717385.1 Dehalococcoidales bacterium
TAAACAGGCTATTGAATTTGGTGACATTACCGAGAACTCTGAATACGAGGATGCAAAAAACGAGCAGGCTTTTATTGAAGGCCGTATTCTGACTCTGGAAAAGACCCTTCGCAATGCAAGGATTATTGATGATGAAAATCTCGACACCGAATCGGTATCCATAGGTTCGACTGTGCTGCTGAAGGATCTTGAGAACGGTGATGAGGTTAAATATACAATAGTTGGTTCCATAGAGGCTGACCCCGGAGCTAACAAGATATCCGATGAGTCGCCGGTAGGCAAGGCGATATTGGGTTTGCCTAAGGGCACTGTAGTTGATGTAAAAATTCCGGCGGGACAGTCAAAGTATCAGATTGTTGACATAATGCGGTGAGATAGTGACCCTGGGGGTAATTGGCATGTCGGATAAAAAGAATGAGCCAGTGCTGGAGGACGGTGTTTTAGGCCGGGAAGAGGATTTAAACGACCTGATGCTGGTGCGGCGGGAAAAATTGGCTGAAATGCGGAGCAGAGGCATAGAACCTTACGGCGGTAAATTTGAGCGGACCCATTCGGCGCTGGATATCCTGCAAAACTTTAACGATCTGGAAAACAAACCCGTTACTATAGCGGGCAGGATTATGTCCAAGAGGGGAATGGGCAAAGCTTCTTTTGCCCACATCCAGGATGGCACAGGTAAAGTTCAGATTTATGCACGGTTAAACAATGTCGGGACGGAAGCGTATGAGCTCTTCGGCAAGCTGGATATTGGAGATATCATCGGCGCGCATGGCAATGTTTTTAAAACCAGGATGGGTGAAATAACGGTATCTGTAGAGAATTTCAAAGTGCTTTCCAAATCCTTGAGGCCTTTACCCGAAAAATGGCACGGGCTTAGGGATGTTGAACTGCGTTACCGTCATCGTTATGTGGACTTAATAGTAAACCCGGAAGTAAAAGAGGTCTTTGAGGCCAGAAGCAAGATCATCAGAGCTTTCCGTACCTGCCTCGATCAAAAGGGGTTCCTGGAAGTCGAAACACCCATGATGCAGTTAATAGCGGGCGGTGCTGCGGCCAGGCCGTTTATTACCCACCATAACGCGTTGGACATAGATCTTTTTTTACGCATTGCCCCCGAACTTTTCCTGAAAAGGCTCCTGGTAGGCGGTTTTGAGAAGGTTTACGAAATCAACCGCAACTTCCGCAATGAAGGAATCTCCACAAAGCACAATCCCGAATTTACAATGCTCGAACTATACCAGGCCTACGCCGATTACAACGACATGATGGATCTTACGGAAAACCTGATTTCGTCCGTTTCGACGGATGTGCTCGGCACCACGGTTATATCATATCAGGGTACTGAAATCGACTTATCGCCCGGGTGGCCAAGGATACCCATGCTTGAGGCGGTAAAGATGCATTCCGGCCTCGATTTTAACAAAATAAAAAATGATGCAGAGGCGCGTGCCGCGGTAAAGCAGGCAGAAATCAATATTGACCTTGATACCGCTGATAACCGGGGAACTGTTTTAAACAAGGTGTTTGAAGAGATGGTTGAGCCAAGGCTTATCCAACCCACCTTTATCATGGATTACCCCGTGGAAATATCGCCCCTGGCCAAAAGAAAAGCCGGCGAACCTGATCTAACTTACCGTTTTGAGCTGTTTATTTATGGCCGGGAGATGGCCAATGCCTTTTCTGAACTGAATGATCCTGTTGATCAGAGAGGACGTTTTTTAAAACAGGCTGAAAAGAGAAAAGCGGGCGACGAAGAGGCTCACATGATGGATGAAGACTACATAAACGCGCTTGAATACGGGATGCCGCCTGCCGGCGGCCTGGGTATCGGGATAGACCGGTTGATCATGCTTTTAACCGATTCCCCTTCCATTCGTGATGTGATTCTTTTCCCGTTAATGAAACCACGTGATTAGTTATAAAAAAGGGCTTTGATGAAGAAATATATATTTAGTATGATTTTAGTGATTTAGTTAAGTGTTTTTATGCTTTTGATATAGATTTTTGTTTTTATGCAACAGATTTTACGACATATTATAAGTTATGGCGATTAATTATATAATATTGGATTCAGATTATAATTAATACTTCCCGGCATTAAAGAAATTATGGCCGGGATTTCTGTTTTTTGGTAAAGGCCAACTTGACAAGTATATTTCTTTATGGTAACATGTAAGCCCGAGGCAACCAGCCTCAATTTTTTCCCGCGAAAGAAGAGCCAAAAAAAAGCAGTTGACCGCGTGAGCGGCAAGTGGTAAGATAGCATTTGCGTCACGCTAAGAAGGCAGCGTGGACAAAAGCAAGACGGTCTTTGAAAACTGAACAGTGCGAAGATGGATGGAAAAAAGGACTCTCGTCAAAGAGCGAAGAGCTTAAGAAACGAGCAGAACAATACCAAAAGAGGCGCAGGGCATCAGGCTCAAGAGGCATAAAGAGACTTACAGCTATAAGGCCGATGTTCTACGGCTCAGAGAGACATAAGAGCCAAGACAAAAACTTTTCATTTTGTATGGAGAGTTTGATCCTGGCTCAGGACGAACGCTGGCGGCGTGCTTAACACATGCAAGTCGAACGCTCCTGGAGGTTGGAAGTTTCCAACTTCCAACTTCCAGTGAGAGTGGCGGACGGGTGAGTAACGCGTGGATAACCTGCCTGACTGACCGGGACAACACCGGGAAACTGGTGCTAATACCGGATACGCTCACCATTACACAAGTAGAGGTGAGGAAAGGGGAGACCCGCAGACAGATGGGTCCGCGTCACATTAGCTAGTTGGAGGTGTAACAGACCCCCAAGGCGACGATGGGTAGCCGGCCTGAGAGGGTGGACGGCCACACTGGAACTGAGACACGGTCCAGACTCCTACGGGAGGCAGCAGTGGGGAATCTTCCGCAATGGGCGCAAGCCTGACGGAGCAACGCCGCGTGAGAGAAGAAGGCCTTCGGGTTGTAAATCTCTGTCTTTGGGGAAGAAAAAAATGACGGTACCCGAGGAGGAAGCCCCGGCTAACTACGTGCCAGCAGCCGCGGTAAAACGTAGGGGGCGAGCGTTGTCCGGAATTACTGGGCGTAAAGGGCGCGCAGGCGGTCACTTAAGACAGAGGTGAAAACTATCGGCTCAACCGGTAGCCTGCCTATGAGACTGGGTGACTTGAGGGCAGGAGAGGGGAGTGGAATTCCCAGTGTAGCGGTGAAATGCGTAGATATTGGGAGGAACACCAGTGGCGAAGGCGGCTCTCTGGCCTGTTACTGACGCTGAGGCGCGAAAGCGTGGGGATCAAACAGGATTAGATACCCTGGTAGTCCACGCCGTAAACGATGGGTGCTAGGTGTAGGAGGTATCGACCCCTTCTGTGCCGTAGTTAACACAATAAGCACCCCGCCTGGGGAGTACGGCCGCAAGGTTGAAACTCAAAGGAATTGACGGGGGCCCGCACAAGCGGTGGAGCATGTGGTTTAATTCGACGCAACGCGAAGAACCTTACCAGGG
>JAQUNW010000063.1 GCA_028717385.1 Dehalococcoidales bacterium
ATCATCGGGGCTATGCTGCTAGTGTTCATGAATTCAATGGCAGATTTCAGTACCCCTATCATTATAGGAGGACAGTTCAGCACCTTAGCCTCGGCCTCATATACTCAGCTCGTTGGTACATATAATTTGGAGATGGCCTCTACATTAAATGTTGTCCTGTTAGCCGTTTGTTTAGTCGTATTTTTTCTATATTCGCGCTCCCAGGCAGAAGACAGCAAAATTAGAACCCAGTTAAGCGGCCAGCAACGCAAGCCGCTTGCTCTCCCTAAACCCGTTCAGTACGCTATGTGGGCTGTTTGTCTGCTTTTCGCTATCTACATATTCATGCAACTTGCTGCTGTATTTTTAGCTGCTTTTACCAAGCATCTGGGTGCAAATTATGCGTTGACCCTGGAATATTTTCAAAGGTTGCCCTATCGTGGCTGGAACAGCATTATCAATTCACTCGTATTTGCTACTATAACGGCAATTGTGATGAGCCTGCTGGGGATAGTAATTGCTTACCTGGTAACGCGTATTAAGTTTAAGGGCAGAAGCGCTTTAGACTTCATTACTACAATTCCATTTGCAGTACCGGGCACACTTTTCGGCGTAGGATATGTTATGGCATTCAACCAGCCGCCTGTTTTATTGACCGGGACCTGGTTTATCGTAGTAGCGTTGACAATTATACGCCAGCTGCCCCTCGGCCTGCGAAGCGGCGTCAATGTATTATCACAACAAGATCGCTCAATTGAAGATGCCTCAGCCAGCCTTGGTGCAAATCGTTTTGTAACATTTTTACGCGTCATCCTTCCTATGGCAAGGCCGGCAATTTTGGTAAGTGCTATTTATGCCTTTGTTATCACCATTCAAACTGTTGGGGCTATAATATTTGTAGTTACTCCAGGCACTAAACTGTTATCAATCGATGTTTTCTATGCAGTATATAAAGGTGAAATCGGTTTCGCCGCTGCTCTTTCGGTAATAATGTTAGCTATATCGGCAATTGGCGTAATTATCATACTAATCATTTCTCAGAAGGGGGCTGCAGGTAAGTGGTTGCAACGAGCAATCAGTCGGACAGCGACATAACCGGAATTGAATTGGTAAATATTCACAAGCGCTTCGGCAAACTAAATGTGATTACCGACCTTTCTTTTAGTATATCTAAGGGAGAAATGTGCTGTCTTTTAGGGCCTTCAGGATGCGGCAAAACAACGGTATTAAAAATAATTGCCGGCATATTAGAAGCTGACCAAGGCAAGTTAAATCTACTGGGGCGCGATGTCACCGATATTCCTGCCCAAGAACGACAACTGGGCATGGTGTTCCAAAATTATGCACTGTTTCCCCACATGAGCGTTTTTGAAAACATTGCCTACGGACTAAGACGCCGCCATCTCTCTGAAAAGGATGTAAACCGAAAGGTAGATTCCTCGATTGAACTTGTTAAGCTGCAGGGTACTGAAAGGCGCCGACCCCATGAACTATCCGGTGGCCAGCAACAGAGAGTTGCTTTAGCCAGAGCTCTTGTTATTGAACCACAAGCGTTACTTCTAGACGAGCCTTTGTCAAACTTAGATGCTCGTTTGAGATTAGAAATGCGCCTGGAAATACACAAGATCCAGGAACACCTCGGCATTACTACAGTATACGTAACCCACGACCAGGAAGAAGCAATGGGTATAGCTGACCGTATAGTCATAATGAATAATGGAGCCATAGAGCAAATCGGATCACCTAAAGACATTTACGAAAAACCGAAAACAAGATTCGCGGCTGATTTTATTGGTGATATCAATTTTATTGAGGGCGAGATAAACAACGGCAGCCTAACATTATTCGGCCAAAGATTTGCCGCAGAAGGCATTGAGGGGCGAGAAGAGGGAAAAATTCTTTGTGGCTTACGCCCGGAAAGAATTGAGCTGGAAGAAGATGTACAAAAAGGCGTAGCAGGAACTATTGAGGAAGCTTTTTATTTCGGCTCAGTAATGCGTTACCGGGTAAGTGTTGAATGGGAGCGCAATACTGTTAATCTTAATGTAGAATTACCGGCATCTCATAGACTTTATAGAGTTGGCGAGAAAGTCGGAGTAAAGTATAGAAATACAGACATCCATTTTTTAAGTAATATACAGCCGAGCCTGACTGGCAGTGATTTCACTAAAAGCCCCTGAACTCTTTTTAAAGTATGCTGTCGTTTGTAATTCCGAAAACTTAAGACATCCCGGGCAATGGCTAAACAACCTTACTTTGTTTTTTGATGTATATGTCTGACGCAATTCATGCGCCTGTTCGAGAGAGAGCGAAATAATTTCAACTTCGGCGTCACCATGTTGACAGGCGGGAGCCTTCCTTCGTGGCTTTCTGCATATAGAAGAAGGTGAAATCGGCCAGCCTGTAGTTGCCCTATTTATAGCTCTCTGTACATTTGCCCTCTCATTTTTAGCTTTCAGACATTGGAATTATTCTCCTCCCCGTTTGACTGGGTGCGAGTATAATTCTCTTTCGGAGTCCAATCCATATCCAGCGCCGTCATTATTGGTATTAACAAAGAGCTATAGACGCTCTTTGTTAACCTGTTTTTACGAACGCGAATATGCTATTCTTTCTTCGAATTGTTCTGATTGAAAGGCCCGAATAATGGAATTTTTTGATATTATGAGCATCTCCCATCGCTATATGGAGATTCTGAATCCTTCAACGCCTGAAAAAATCATTAAACTTGGCAAACTGCTCGGATTGAAAGAAGGAAAAAGGGTCATTGACTTCGGATGTGGTTGTGCCGAGCCTCTTGCTCTCTGGGCTGAGGAATTCGGTATAACTGGTATCGGCATAGATGTATCCGGGGATTTCTGCGACCGAGCCAGGAAAAAGCTGGCCGCAAAAGGATTATCAGGCCAAATCCAGATCGTTTGCTCACCTGCGGCTGACTACGTATTCGAAGAGGATGCTTTCGATGCCGCAACATGTATTGGGGCAACGTTTGCCTTCGGCGGTTATCAGCAGACAGTCCAGGCAATGAAGCGGGCAATTCACCAGCATGGGCGCCTTGGTATCGGCGAAACATACTGGCTAAGCAATCTGGTACCACCGCAATACGCCCAGGAACAGATAACCACCCATACAGAACCAGAACTGGCTCAATTTACCCGTAATGAGGGCTTTGAACTGGAATACATCATCCGAGCCAATAATGACGACTGGGATAGATATATTTCGGATTGCTGGTGCGGGCTGTTACGCTGGCTTGAAGAAAATCCCGTTCATCCTGACTATGAGCAAGTATTCAAGCATTATCGCAGAGATCAAGACGATTATCTGCAGTTCCAGCACC
>JAQUNW010000064.1 GCA_028717385.1 Dehalococcoidales bacterium
TTCCGCAGCTTATTGATATTAGCCGCAAATGGCTAAGAGAATGTGTTACCTTAAAAGATGATGCTTTCTTGCAGATGCTAATTATTAACGAACTGGCACATGATGCTGTGGATAGAATTTACACTTCTATTACAGCAGCCGAAACCGGACCGAAGTATTTAAAGCCTATCTTGAGACAATATGACTTTGTTGGATCAACCAGATACGTTGATTTTGATACTACACGACCAGTGTACCCTACAGTTCCAGATAAGTGCCACATTTCCCACGTCGTTGCCGATACTGAATCATGGGAACAAAAAATGGCTAAAGCTTTAGAAGATATGCCGGAAGTATCTTGTTACGTAAAAAACCATGGTTTGAATTTTCTAATTCCGTATACATTTGAAGGTGTTGAAAGAAACTACATGCCCGATTTCATTGTGCGTATCAATGATGGTAAGACTGATCTATTAAATTTGATTATTGAAGTAAGCGGCGAAAAGAAGAAAGATAAAGCAGCTAAGGTCGCTACCGCCAGGAATTTTTGGGTTCCAGCAATTAATAATCATGGTAGCTTCGGCCGCTGGGCATTTTTGGAAATAGTTGACCCTTGGAATGCAAAAAGTTGCATTCGGTCAAAATTATTTTATGGAGAGGATAATAAAAATGTATAGTAAAGGCAGAAAGACAATAACCGATATTCAGAACGCAGTTGAAAACGGTTTAATACCACCCGAGTTTACTCCTAAACAAGTCAATTCAGCGTTAAAGATCAATTATGGAGGAACATTTCTTCCCAAACATCGAGTAAATAATCCAGGCAATAATACAGAATTGTTTATTCGTCTAAGAAAAGGTTTATACAAGCTTAATAATTAACGAGAAGGAATTACTGATGGCAAAACAGAAACAGGTCAACAATAAGGATATTGATGCAATTCGTCATAAGGATAAGCGGTCGAATATCCCCACAAGTGAACTAAGGGATTTTGCCAAACAGGACGAAGACACCCCTAAGAGAATTCTGTATCCACGCGATCCTTCTCTGGATCCCCAGCTTGTCTGGAAAGGCAAAGACGAACAGGATTCTAAGGATCTTGAAGTACCAGCGGTACCAGTATATATACAGGAAAAGATTCACCCTAAATTCATAATCGAAGATCTTCGAGCCCAAGCCAAAGAAGGCAAACCAGAACAGCTGGATTTCTTTGCTGATTTTAACGGGCTTAATTTTGAAGAGGTAGTCGAGTTTTATCAACATGAGCAGCAATGGACAAACCGTATGATACTTGGTGACTCATTGCTGGTCATGACATCGCTTGCCGAAAAAGAAGGCCTTAAAGGAAAAGTCCAGACAATTTATATGGACCCACCTTATGGAATCAAGTTTGGTTCTAACTGGCAGACGAGCACCCGCAAACGGGATGTAAAGGACGGAAGTGTAACAGATGCGACCAGACAACCAGAGCAGATTAAGGCCTTCCGTGATACCTGGGAACTGGGAATACATTCCTATCTGGCCTATTTGAGAGATAGGCTAGTTGTTGCTAGAGATCTTCTTACCGAAACTGGTAGCTGTTTTCTTCAAATTGGAGATGAAAATGTACATCTGGTAAGGTGCCTAATGGATGAGGTATTTGGGAGTGAGAATATTATATCTATAATATTTTATAAAAAGACTACAGGAGCAGGTAGTTCAGGGGATTTATTAGCTCCACCATCAGTAGGTGATTATATTTTATGGTATGCAAAGCAAAAGTATAATGTTAAATATAGAAGTTTGTTCTCTGAAAAGTGTCTAGGAGGAGAGGGCACATCTGGGTATAAAAAAGTTGAGCTGCGCAATAAAGAAAGGCTCTCTATAGCAGAATGGGAAAGGCAATTTAATACTACTCTTGATATTAATAACATCCCAGATGGGATAGAAATATATACATTAGATAATCTAACGAGTCAATCCGGAGGAGAATCAGGTAGATTCCCAATTGTCCTAAATAATAAAGAATTCCGTATTAAAAGAGGAAGCTGGAAGACAAACGAAGACGGAATTCGGAAATTGATAATTAGTGGCAGGCTCGATACTACAGAACAAAATGGAATCGGTTACGTAAGATACCTCAATGATTTTCCTGTGATGCCAGTTACAAATCTTTGGACTGACACTGTTGGCCAAAATCAATTCAGTGGTGAAAAAATATATGTGGTTCAGACAGCAACAAAGGTTGTCGATCGTTGTCTTCAAATGACGACAGACCCTGGCGATTTAGTTCTAGACCCAACCTGTGGCAGCGGAACAACGGCATATGCTGCGGAACATTTGGGTCGTCGTTGGATAACAATAGATACTAGCCGTGTGGCGCTAGCGCTTGCTCGTACCCGCTTGATGGCAGCAAAATTCCCTTATTACTTATTGGCCGATTCACCAGAAGGCATAAAAAAAGAAACCGAAATTACTGGGCTTATTCCCCCGGATTATAGAACTGATGGGGATATTAAGAAGGGTTTTGTTTATAAACGCATACCTCATATTACCTTAAAATCAATCGCTAATAATCCCGATATCAAAGAAGGGATGAGCCAAAAAGAAATTGATGAGGCAATAGCCCGGCATGCTGATACCGAAATACTCTATGATCAGCCTTATGAGGACAATAAACGCATTCGTGTTACTGGTCCATTTACTGTTGAAAGCCTCTCTCCTCACCGCGTTATAGTAACTGAAGAAGAGCGGCCAAACGCAGAAATTGAAGCCCAAAGAGAGGCTGGAACCGGCCAGTTTGAAACTGTAGTTTTGGAAAATCTCAAAAAGGCTGGTGTACAAAATACAGTAAAACATGAGCGATTAAAATTTACACGCCTTGACCATTACCCTAGTGAATGGCTTCATGCGGAAGGTGAATATATAGAACAAGATGGTGCTATAAAACGGGTTGCAGTATGTATAGGCCCAGAACACGGCACTGTTGGCCCTGAATTAGTTAAAGAAGCTGCTAAAGAAGCAGTCCGAGGAATTGGTTTCGATTTGCTGCTTATATGCGGTTTCGCATTTGATCCACATGTAAGAGAAGAAGCTAAAAGATACGGCAAGTTAAATGTTTTAATTGTAAATATGAGCCCGGAATTCTTAATGAGCGATGAACTCCTAAAGAAAACCGGTGCCGGAAACTTATTTATGGTGTTCGGTGAACCTGATGTTGATATCAAGCATCATAACGGAAAAGTTACTATTGAGATCAAAGGCGTAGATGTTTATGACCCAACTACCGGGCACGTACGTAGTAATTCAACTGATGATATAGCTTGCTGGTTCATAG
>JAQUNW010000065.1 GCA_028717385.1 Dehalococcoidales bacterium
AGAGAAGCAAATGTAGAAGCGCTGGCAGAAAAAACCAACATGGTTAATTTTTTACAACGTGATATCAATGCCGGCTTCTCTGGTGGTGAAATTAAACGAAGCGAACTTCTTCAACTGCTGGCACAAACACCCGAATTGGTTATGCTGGACGAGCCAGAAAGCGGAGTAGACCTGGAAAACATTGCCTTGATCGGGGACCTCATCAACGAGCTGTTACAAAAAGGCTGCCCGGTACACCAACGCACCCGCGGCGGGCTGGTAATTACCCATACCGGCCACATTCTTGAATATGTTAACGCTGCAACTGGATATGTACTTTTTAATGGGAAGATAATCAGCTGCGGCGCTTCCCCACTGGATATTTTGGACAATATTAAAAGAAAAGGCTACCAGGAGTGTGCAATATGCCCGATGAAATAAAACGCCAGATTATCGAAAGGGCGAAAAAAGCACAAGATAAAAAGGCTGCCATTGGCCAAGATATTGATCTTTCCAAATACTCCACAGAAGCAGAACAAAAAATGCTTCAGGTCAACCCGGCTGATATAAGCAAGGAAGATAAACAGCGCATGCTTTCAGCCGGAATAATGCTAGATGACCTCAGCCAGAGGTCTGGCACTTTTATTCAAAAAGACAACACCCCCATCCACCACTCTTCAGCCCAGGATGGTATTGAAGTAATGGCTACTTCCGAGGCACTGAAAAAATACGACTGGTTAAGTGAATACCTGTGGAAGGCGGTTCAGGTAGACGCTGATAAATTTACCGCCCACGTTGGGCTCAACAATGCAGATGGCTACTTCATCCGCGCCCTGCCCGGCAAGAAATCAGTCTACCCGGTACAAGCCTGTCTGTATCTTGCCAAAACTCGTCTTATCCAGGATGTTCACAACATTATCATTGCTGAAGAAGGCTCCGAACTGCATATTATAACCGGCTGTGCGGTAGCCAAGGGGCGTGAACCCGGCCTCCACCTCGGGGTATCCGAGTTTTATGTTAAGAAAGGAGCCAAGGTAACCTTCTCCATGATTCATTCCTGGAGCCCGGAGGTTGAGGTACGCCCCCGGACCAGCACCATCATAGAGGAAGACGGCATGTTCATGAGCAACTATGTAATTATGAATCCTGTTCATTCCGTTCAGTCTTACCCGGTTGCCAGGTGCATTGGTAAAAACGCCACCGCCCGTTTCAACTCGATTCTGGTTGCTACACCTGGTTCTCATATCGATACCGGCTCCAAAGTCTACCTCGAAGCAGAAGGTGCAAAAACCGAAGTTATTTCACGGGCTATTACAACCGGCGGCACGATAATAGCCAGGGGTTATATCGAAGGCGCCAGCCCGGATGTTAAAGGCCACCTTGAATGTGGCGGCCTTATTCTGGGCAATAACGGTGGAGCAATTCATGCCATACCAGAACTGATGGGAACCCTTGCCGGTGTAGACCTTTCCCACGAAGCTGCTGTAGGTAAAATTGCCGAAGAAGAAGTTGAATATCTGATGGCCAGAGGGCTTACGCATGATGAAGCCACTGCCGCCATTGTAAGAGGGTTCCTTAACGTAGATATCTCCGGCCTACCCCCGGAACTGGATGCCGAGCTTAAAAAGGCTATTAAAGAAAGCGAAGGGGAGCTTTTTTAGCCCTTCTTAACAAACACCTTTTAAGCGGATTATAATAGTTACAGCAATCAATGGAGGCGCAACATGAGCAAGGGTAGCACTGGTTCCATGGCTGGTATTTTCTGGTTTGCTGGCTGGTTATTTACAATTTCGTATGCCCACCTGGTATGGTGGAAGATTATTCTGGGTATTGTAGTCTGGCCGTTGTTCCTGGGGCAGGCACTGGGTTAATCACCAGCTTTTGACACACAATTAAGCCATTAGCTACAATAAAGCTTCTTGGGCCGCTAGCTCAATTGGCAGAGCAACTGACTCTTAATCAGTAGGTTACAGGTTCGAGACCTGTGCGGCTCACCAGGTTGGAACGCGCTTACCTTTTTCTTTTCCTAAACTAGCTAGAAACACTTAGTGCCTTCACCTACATCATCGATAGTCGGAGTATTTCTAGTAATTCCCGCATTGCGGTCAAACTCAACAACAGGGCCATCAATTTTTATCAGTTTGTATACAGGATCACCAAATGGATATCTCTTTTTTGATGATTAACTCTGTTTTTTCATCGCAGTGTTAATAACATTCTTCCAAGCGATGCTATTATCATAAGAGCTCAACCTATCAACGGTATCTTTAACATTTCTAGCTATTCGTTGATATAGATCTTCATTTGTTAGCAGCTCTGATATGGCACCGGAAAACGCTTTATAGTCTGCAGGGTCTTCTACAACATAGGAATTATAGCCATCCTTTGCAATATCGGTTATATCTCCACAGTTAGACACAACTGCTGGTAAACCACAAAATAATGCTTCTAGATATACATTTGGGAAACCTTCGCGTTTTGAGGTGAGAATTAAGACTCGTGATTTGTTTAAATAAACATGAACGTCTTTCTTATAACCTAAGAATTGTATATTACTTTCTATACCGAGTTCGGGTAACATCTCTTTAAGTTGGTTGCGAAGAGGACCATCTCCAATAATAATTGCTTTTATATTCGGTATTATTTTATTTGCTTCTTTTATCGAGAGAAGTACAGTTTCAACATTTTTTACCTGAGCGAGCCTGCCAACAAAAATAACATCAAATACTTTCGTTTCGTTAGTAGGATAAAACCTGTCTGCGTTAGGACAACTGATAACAGGAAATACCTTGTAAGAAGACACACCATGTTTTACGAGGAAGTCCTTGGTGACAGACCCTGTGGTGACAATCGCATTAGAACTTTTTAAAATAGCCAGCATGCACTTGCCGTATAATTTCAAGTCCTTACTTGGATTATAGATTACAGGACTAGCTATCGAATATAGTTCCACAGGCCCTGCTATAAGTACAATGACTATTGGTTTTCTGGTGATTTTAGCAACAATATAAGCCAATAATCCATGAGGAAAAAATAGATAACCACCAATATAACCAGGATTCTTACATAAAGAAAGTGTAATAAGTATAAAAAATTCAAAAATAATTGCAATCCCCGGAATTGTTCTTAAACATTTTGGCGGGCAGTAATATTTAATATTTTCAATTTGAGGTCCCGGTTTTCTAACAACTAGCATAATTTCATCAACGTCTTCAACGCGCGCGATAGGACTGATCAAATGGTCAATGATGCTATCTCCAACGTTGCCCATCTGGATG
>JAQUNW010000066.1 GCA_028717385.1 Dehalococcoidales bacterium
AGTCCAATATCTCCACCAATACATTACTCTCAACCAACAGAAGTTTTGTCTGATGTTTCGTTCTACTTTGGCGAACTTAATTCACCCCGTATTCTTTTTATGCCAACAACTGTTTACGAAATAATAACCGATGGTTACACAAAATTGGCACAGGCATCAGGATTATCAGAGTTGGAGAAGGAAGCAAAAAGGCAACGTTTGATTCATAAGAAATGAATTGACAACGTCATACCCCCGCTTTCATAGTATTAGAATCATATTGATGAATTTATTGATCCTTATGCTTTTGGTTGCCTTGCCCCGTCTTTATTATCACCTGCTTTTAGAATCCGACAGCCATCTATTTAGCATAATGATACTTAAAACAACCTAGCTGATTGGTAGAGCTTTTGCCCATTCGGTGGCTCTGGCTTCTTCGCCTTTTACCAGCGGGCCCTCTTTATCATCAACAAAAAATCCTTCTGGATCGGCTATCAAATTACCGCTCTTTGCTTCCAGGTCTTTGGCAATCCGGGGAGCAGCGTAACCAAGAATCTTCGACACCAGCTTCAATAACCAGCCTTTGCCTTCTTTCGGGATGCCGGTATCAAAGGAGGTGACTTTTACTCCTTTAAGACCACTGGAGGGAATGTTGGCCAGAAACGTCTGGATGGAAGGGATTGGTCTGCCGCCTTGGGTAGGCGAACCGACAATAACAAGGTCGTATTCATTTAAATACTGGGGATCAACCTCGTTGACTTTGAAGACTTTGACTTGCACAAAATCTAAAAGCCCTTTACCAATAGCCTCCGCAATTTTTTCTGTATTGCCGTAAACTGAGTCATATACAACAAGTGCTTTCATATTTTTCCCCTTACAATATATGAGTTAATAACCAGATTGTTATCACGTAAAGATTATATTGTTAAACACCTGCTAGTATCAATAACTAGCTGAGTAAAACTCCTCCGTCCGCGACAATAGTTGTGCCTACAACATAGTCAGATGCTGTACTGGCAAGGAAGAGCACCACCTTGGCAATATCATCCGGTTGACCGAACCGGCCAATGGGTATTTTGGCCACATATTGCTGTGCAATGGTTTTTTGCTGTTCCTGACTCAATCCGGTGATGCTAGCGGTAGTGCCTTGTGTAGTAATTGAACCAGGAGCTACCGCGTTAACCATAATACCAAGAGGCGCCCATTCTTTGGCAAGGGCTTTGGTAAGCATAACTACCCCTCCCTTAGAGGCGTTATAGTGAGCGATATTACCGGTAGGACGGAATGCATCTATTGAGGCAATGTTGATAATTTTTCCGCCGTGCTTTCTTTCTTTCATAGCGATGGCTGCGGCTTTAGAATAGAACATCACGCCTTTTAAATTAATATTGAGGGTTTTATCCCATACTTCTTCAGATAGATCAATTGCCTGAGAAAATGGGTATATGCCGGCATTGTTAACTAAAATATCTAGATCTCCAAAAGTTTCAATTGCTTTTTCAATGGTTTTTTTGGAGTCACTTACACTTGAGGCATCTGCTCTGGTAGCCGCTGTATTAAAACCCTGGGAGTTGAATTCCTCGGACGTTGCGGTTGCTGCCTCCAGATTGATATCAGCAATAAGTACTTTTGCACCGCTTTCAACTAGACGGTAGGCAATAGCTTTTCCTATCCCCATGGCTGCTCCGGTAACCACGGCAACCTTGCCTTTGAGATTTAATAGATCTTTAATGGATTGGGTCATGGTTTACCTCCGTTGTTTAATTTAGGGTTATTATATAGGCTGCATATGAGAGAAGATAGTATTACCGGCTGAAAACGGAAAAATTGTTCTTTTGTTATCTATGTTAATTCCCGGCTGTTTATTGATGATTATTATAAAAACTTACATATGAAATAATAGTGTTTGTATTTCTATTGCGTTTATAAAATATCAAAACGCCACACATCAAGTTTGCTAAAAACGGCCTTATTCAAGTAAACTGTTCTTGGCATATTAGCCCTAAATATACCTGATTGGGAGTATGTATGTGAGTCAGCTCATTCAAAAACTCAAAATCGCCGCCCGGCTGGAAGTACCACCGCTGGGATTTACAGGAGTAAGCAAAGCTAAGACTAAACCCCGCCCCGTGCTTGTGGCCAGGGTGTCCGGTGAAGAAAAACAATCTTCCTCTTTAGTTAAGGGAGCCGACGCGGTTTTTATTGATACATTCCAGGAAGAAGTGGCCGACCGATTTATCAAACAGCTTGAAAAAGAAACTACCAAAATGCCATATGGCTGTTGGCTGGGTAATATGGTCCACTGTCAAAACGATTTTTTTGCACTTAACCTGGATGCTGATATGAATCAGATCAAAGAAACCGAGGCAGGTAAAGCTTTGGTGGTTGAACCGGATATCGAAGATAAGTATCTGCGCCAGCTAGATAACCTTCCGATAGATGCGATAGTAATTGAAGATAAAGAAAGGCTCTCATGCCGGTTGACGATAAAAAACTATATACTCTGCCGCCGCATGGCACTGGCTGTATCCAAGCCGCTACTTATTCACGTGGATTTAACTATAACGGCTCAGGATATTGAAGAAATGTGGAATTATGGCATCGATGGTTTTGTGGTAGATGCCGATCCTGCCTTCCCTGCTGCTGTTCAAGAATTGAGGCAGGTAATCGATAAACTGGATTTGGATTCACGGCATAAAAAAATAGCGCTTGTACCCATTATTCCTTCTGTAAAGAACAGTGCTCAGGACCTGAACGAACCGATGCCGGATGAAGATGATGATGAAGACGATTATGATAACGATGAATAACGTTTAACAAACTGACCAAGAAAAATGAAGGCTGGCACAGGTGTGCCAGCCTTAAATGTATCCTTCAGGGATTATTGGTTATTACTTTTTAACCTGCCCTTGGGCGAACTGCCATACTTTACCTTCGGTAATAATAGAGGGGGCAATTACCATTTCGGCTTGGTGCATTTCGCTGATATTGGCCGCACCGCAAAGCCCCATGGTGTTTTGGAGGGCGCCAACCAAGTTCTGAGTACCATCGGTAAGAGAGCTGGGTCCGTAAAGAATCTGCTCTAGGGTACCGGTGGTGCCAACCTTGATACGGGTACCGCGGGGAAGCGCGGGGTGTGGATTGGCCATACCCCAGTGGTAACCTCTTCCGGGGGCTCCTTGTGCCTGGGCGAAGATAGAACCTAACATAACGCCATCAGCTCCAGCGGCAATCGCCTTGCTGATTTCCCCTCCGCGATGGAAGCCGCCATC
>JAQUNW010000067.1 GCA_028717385.1 Dehalococcoidales bacterium
GTTAAAGACTCGGATTGTAAAAACAGTAAATGCGGATCTGGTTGCTGTTATTAATAATGGTGCAATTATTGTCATACTCTAGTGACTACTTGATATTCCTATAGAACATTTGTCAATAGAGGAAAGCGGCATTTGTATTGGCATATGGCGCTGGACGGTTTTATGCTTTGCCGCTTTCCTCGCTAAAAGCAAACTTCGATACCAAACGAAATGATAAAGATTTCAACAACTATTTAATTTAACTCAGTCTTGAAAGGGATAATACCAAGTTGGTTTTAAAATGCTAAGGTTTTAGTAAATATGATCTTAACAACGGCTACCGTGAGCAAATAATTACAACCGCCCGGTGAAACATGAGATCTTTTGATTGTGCCGAGCTAGATACCCCTTGCCGGTTGTTAAGATGCGTTTAGGGTTAATCTCCAAATTAACGGTTTAGTATTATCAGGTGTTCGGGTGGAAGATAGAGTTTACATTCATGCCCTGCCGAAAGCTGCGGCATCATTCCGGTTGGTATATTAGCGTCGATCAGATAACCGCCACTCCCGTCTTTACAGGTGTTAAAACGAACATGATTAATATCAACGCCTTCAATATACCTTTCAAGCATGCACACCACAGTGTTTTCTTCGTTGTTTTGGCATATTCGTACACATTCCGGCCGGATACCGATGATAACTTCCTGGCCAACAGCATACTGAGAACTCTCTTCCGTTATAACCTTTAATTCCGCGCAAACACTATCAATTTTAACCCAGACATGATTATCGGCAATTTTGGTTACTTTGCCATCTACCAGGTTTCTAACACCTATCAGGCGAGCAACCGACCGGTTTATTGGGGAATAAACCACTTTTTGCTTGGCGTCACACTGAACGATGCGGCCAGCTTCATAGACGGCCATCTTGGAACCCAACTTATACCCTTGTGCAAGATCGTGGGTAACAAATATAATATCCCCGCTGTAAACCTGTTGCAGGGCTAATAATTCATATTCAAGCTGTTCCTTACGCAGAGCATCCAGCGCCGAGAAAGGTTCATCCAAAAGCAGTACCCCAGGCGAAGGCGCGATAGCTCTGGCTAAAGCTACCCGCTGTTGCTGACCAGATGATAGTTCATTTGGGTATCGATGACCCAGATCCGGGATATGTATAAGCGAAAGCAGTTGACATGTTTTTTCCTGGATTTCCTGCTTCGGAAGATGGCGGATACCATAGGCAATATTCTCCCTGACTGTCAGGTGTGGAAAAAGAGCATAGTTCTGAAACACAAAGCCAATGTTTCGCTTTTGTGCAGGCAGACAGATCTTTTTGGCAGAATCGAAGAGTACATTGCCGTTAAGCTTAATATAGCCTTCGTCTGGACAAAGCAAACCGGCAATACTCAGTAATGTCATAGTCTTGCCGGAGCCTGACCTGCCCAGGATTGAAAGTATTTCACGGTTTACACTAAAAGCTACTTCAAGGGTAAAGCCGGGCAACCGTTTTTTAATGTCAACTTCCAGCATCAGGCGCTTCTCCCCTGCCAATTAGCCGTATAAACATAATCATCGAACAAGTTTAGTTTAATCACAAAACTTAATTCCGTGCAGCCTTTCGTACCTTTTGCTTATAGTAAGCAAGAATAGTAAGTGAAGCCAAAGATATTACCAAAACTATTGCCGCTAATATCATGGCCTGGTCATAATGTCCGCCCTGGATATTGAAATATATCGCAACCGGAATAGTGGCTGTTTTCCCGGGAATATTGCCTGCCAACATTAAAGTAGCACCAAATTCCCCCAGGCACCGGGCAAGTGCCAGAATGGTAGCCGAAACAATGGAAGGCCATGCCAGCGGCATAGTTACCGTCCAGAAAACCCTCCATTCGTTGGCGCCAAGCGTCCTGGCAGCATTTTCTATATTTATATCCACCTGTTCAAAGCCTCCCCGTGCGGTCATATACATGAGCGGGAAGGACATCACGGCCGCCGCGATAACGGTAGCCGGCCATGAAAACACTATCGAGGTTCCCAGAGCGTCCAACAACCCTCCGATAGGACTATTACGACCTAATAACAGTAGTAAGCCAAAGCCTACTACTGTTGGGGGCAACACTAAAGGTAGTATAAATAAACTGTCAATCAGGTTTTTAAACCTGCCGGAATATCGCGCCATCCAGCGGGCAGCAGCAATGCCCGCAAAGAAGGTAATAGCCGTGGTTGCCAGTACCGTCTTTAACGATATAAGAAGAGGCGGTAGAATTGATTCTGCCATTTGGTATTTAAGCTATGTAACCTTTCTTAATTATCGATAGGGGCAAAGCCGTACTTTTCAAACAGTTCTTGCACTTCATCACTGAACAGAAAATTAATGTAATCGCTAGCTGCATCCAGATTCTTACTGTATTCAACTACGGCAACCGGGTATATAATACTAGAGTTTATAGCATCCGGGCCATCAGCTACAACTTTAACAGAAGTGGAAATAGCTGCATCTGTGGAATATACAATGCCGGCATCCACGTTACCGGTTTCAACATAGCTTAGCACCTGCCGTACATCGCTGCATAAAATCAGCTTTTCTTCAACATCGTCCCATATCCCCAGTTCCTCGAGGGCTGTTTTGCCATATGAGCCGGCTGGTACAAATTCGGGATCTCCCAATGCAATTTTCTTAATATCTCCACCAAGGAGATCATTAAAATCATCAATCCCAAGGCTGCTTCCTTGTGGTACGATCAGCACAACTTTATTATTGAGCAGGTCTCGCCGCGTATCGTTTACTATCAAGCCCTTATCTGCCAGTGCATTCATCTGCTTGGGTGCAGCTGAAATAAACACATCTGCCGGAGCGCCGTTCTCAATTTGCGTCTGAAGGTTCCCGGATGAAGCAAAATTGGTCAAGATATCTACGTTGTCGTTTTTATCTTTGTAAAGCTCATTTATCTCGTTTAATGCATCAGTCAAGCTGGCAGCAGCAGAAATGTTAAGTGTAATTGCTTCGCCGGAGCTGCAACCGGTAAAGCCAACTGCCATCATTGCAACGAGCAGCATAGTAATTGCCGTCATAAGAAACCTGGAAAGCCTCATTTTGAATCTCCTAAATTTTTG
>JAQUNW010000068.1 GCA_028717385.1 Dehalococcoidales bacterium
TCTCGTATTATTGGGATAAAGCGTAGCTTCAGTAACACATACATGAGTCTGATAAAGATCTGAAAGGCTGTCGGAAGTGACGACTTTGTCCGGTGTTCCGCATGCTATAATAAATCCATCCCTCATTAACATGACGCGGCTGCATGCCAGAAAGGCGTGATCGGGAAAATGGGTAGTCATTAATATTGAATAGCCCTGTTCCGATAACCGACTAATAACTTGAAGAATTTTTACCTGATTGCAATAGTCCAGGTTGGCAGTCGGCTCATCCATCACCATAATACGAGCCTGTTGAGCCATAGCCCTGGCAACCAGCACCATCTGCCGCTCTCCTCCACTCATCTTGTTGAATAACTTCGACCTTAGATGAGATATCCCCAGGGTTTCCATTGCTTCCCGGCAAATTTCCCTATCCTTTTGAGTCGGACCGGCGCCCAAGCCCAGATGGGCGATGCGGCCCATGAGAACGATTTCCTCCGCATCATATGGGAATGCCATAGAAGATGCCTGCGGAACATAGGCCAGGTATTTTGCCATTTTGCGGGTTCCAGTTTTTGTGATATCTGTACCGTCAACATAAATATTCCCCGATTTCGGCTTATTGAGCGCTAATAAACAACGCAGAAGAGTGGTCTTGCCGGTTCCGTTTGGGCCCAAAAGACAAAGAACATCGTGCTCATTGAGGGAAAAGGATATATTTTTTATAATTTCATTTTCCCGGCTGTAATAAAATTTTAAATTATCTACTTCCAGCATTAATTCCACCCCCTTTTCATTCTGGTTAATAGCAAAGCGAATACAGGAGTACCGATAAGAGCGGTTAGTACACCGAGCGGTAAGTCCACCCCCTGTACTCCGCGGATGATATTGTCAATACATAGCAGGAAAAAACCGCCCATCAGAAATGAAACTAAAATAATTTTCGAATAACTGGCACCTACCAACATACGTGCGAAATGCGGAATCACTAATCCGATCCAGCCGATAATGCCGCAAATTGCAACCGATGCGACGGTCATTAAGGTAGAACTTGAAACAATGATTATTTTAACCAGGGTAACATTCACACCCAGGGTTTGGGCAACATCTTCTCCAGCGGAAAGTGCGTTGATATGATGCCGGAATAAAAACAGCAGAGCTAGTGAAATAATCAATGCGGGAAGCATTACCATGACATCATCGTTGTCGCCGCGGCTTAGGCTCCCCATCAACCAAAAGGTAATTGCCGGCAGTTCGTTTTCTGTATCTGCAAGGGTTTTGATAATTGATAGCAGCGCTTGGAAAAAACTGCCTACCACAATCCCGCCGAGTATCAGCACTGTGAAGGACCTACCGCCGAAAATTTGAGCAATCGTGAAGGCAATAACGACAGCCAGCAGCCCAAATATAAAGGCGGAGCTCTGTATACCGACCCAGTTTGCCCCATTAATCATAGCCAGAGCGGCTCCAAAACCAGCACCGGCAGATACACCAAGGATATCGGGGGACACCATTGGATTTTTAAAAAGAGTCTGGTAGGAGGCTCCGGATACCGAAAGGGCGCCGCCGATCAGAATGGCGAGCATTATTCTAGGAAACCGCGCCTGCTGAACAACAATTCCCAGGGTGTCGTCCCAATACTGCTGGACCGGAAATACGTGTGAAGCAAAAATGTCAATGATTGTCTTTGCTGAGATATCGTATCTTCCAACCTTAAAAGACAGAAAAAATAGGGTAACAAGTAAAATACACAGGATTAAGACTTTTAGAAGAAACCCGTTTTCGCTTTTAAGGTTTATATTCCAGAGTTTATCAGCTTGAAGCTTTATATTTGTTTTCATCACATCCTTCTAAAAGGCATAAGAGCAAGTTGGGATTACTGGGTGTTAATTAGCGTTATATTATCGCTAATATATCGTATTGTCAAGTACGGTATTCTACAGTTGGCTTTCATACTCTTAACTTGGTACGGTCACAGAAAAACAACGCATAAAATATCAATAAAATCCGGATGCTCCTCAGACGTCACGCATGAATCCTGCCGGTTTAAATCAAACCATATTGCTTAATATTAACGATTGGCTTGACGGAAAAATAAAAATGGAACAGGAGATGCTTGAAAACATTTCAGGGAACTATGCTTGGGGCATTGTGAAATCATGGAATATGTTCAATAATGAACCGGGAGTCGGAAAAGAATACATCTTAGTAAAATTCCGGATCAAAATCCTGGAACTGGAGGAAGAGCCGTATAATATAAACCATGCCCAATTCGATTTGTATTCATCTACTGGCGTCGAGTATACCGATTTCTACTCCGTAGCCGGCAAGGATCCCGATTTGAGCACGAAATTATATGAGGGCGCTGAACACGTAGGCTATACAGCTTTTCTAGTAAACATAGATAACTCGCCGGTTGCTGTTTATGGCCATCGTTGGGGTGAAAACGCTGCTTGGTTTAAATTGCAAGCGAAATAACCTGAGTTTCAACAGGTTGCTGGAGCACGTATTTAACAATTTACGACAAGCTATTTTATGACTGCGATTCGAGAACTGGAAATATATCATTGAGATCGGCAGGGGCTAGGGGCAATCCGCCCCTAGCCCCTGCTACTTTCAGATAACCGAAAAGAAAAAGTTAATGAACGTTTCAATTAGTTCAGTCTATTATGAGCAGCGCTTAGAGCTGGTTTAATTTTAAAAGAGTTTAACCGGTTTTTATAAATCTGTGTGATAATAACGATAAAAGCTTATTGGTTGCCGGGCGATTTTTCCTAGTGAAAAAAGGGTAGTGATGATATAATAAACAACCTAAACGGTAGGTATTTGTTTACTGGTTGTCAGCACAGTGTCCAGCAGGGAATAAAGATAAATTGATGACTTGTTATTTAGCCAGCGTAGCTCAGTTGGTAGAGCAACGGTTTCGTAATCGTGGAATGAAGGTACCAAGTCTTCATTCCACGATTAAAATAGAACCAATGTGCTAATAACCAAAACACCGATTTCAAACGTAAAAGACCAATGTTTCACAAAGCTACCAAAACAGTATTTAAAAAAATTAACACCATATTAACACCATTTTTTGGTATGATTCCTT
>JAQUNW010000069.1 GCA_028717385.1 Dehalococcoidales bacterium
CGGGCACAACTCGTGTGAGACCCTTCGCTACGCTCCAGGGTGACACTTGTTTATGAGTGCCCGTTGTAACATACGCGGTGTTTCCGTATAGACGGGCACAACTCGTGTGAGATTCTTCACTGCGTTCCGGAATGGCATGAGTTTAGTTTTACGTACAACCAACCAATAATTGCGTTTTACTGTATAATAAAGTTGGGCATCTGGTACTTATAAATTCGTTGACACTATGTGCCTTGGATGATATCATGCCTTTTGGCAAAAGTTATGAATAAAACCACTAGAGGTCGTGCAAGCAGAAGAGGTGAGTTAAAAATTGTCGTCTGAAGCCCTGTACTGGGTTCTTCTAATACTATGTATTATCATTTCGGCGTTCTTTTCCAGTTCAGAAACAGCATTTATTTCCATTGAGCGCTACCGTCTTCAACATCTGGTTGAAACCGGCAAGAGAGGGGCAGCTCTGGTTGCGAGGATGCTGGAAAGGCCAGAACGCATCCTTTCCACAATACTTCTTGGCAACAATCTGGTAAACACTGCCGCTGCTGCAATTGGTACAGTGTTGGCGGTCTCTTACTGGGGGGAAGAGCGAGGCGTAGCTATATCAACCATCATGGTCACCATTCTGCTTTTGATATTTGCCGAAAATACTCCCAAAATATTTGCCAGCCACAACGCGGAGAAACTGGTTTTTATTGTTGCTCGCCCTATCCAGATTTTGTCCTGGGTGTTCTATCCGGTGGTAGTATTGCTTAGCCTGATCGCCAGCGGGATTACAAAAATAATCGGCGGTAATAATTCACAGCAGCTGCTAGCCAGCCCGGAAGAAATCAAAGCCATGATCAACGTAGGCTCACGTGAGGGTTCGGTAGAAAAGTCAGAAGCTGAGCTTTTACATGCGGTTTTCGAATTTGGAGATAACCCGGTGTTCGAGGTTATGGTTCCAAGGACTGAGATAATTGCGGTTGAAAAAGGTACATCATTGAATGATTTCCTTAAGTTATATTCCGAATCCCCTATATCCCGCTTTCCGGTTTATGAAGAAAATTTGGATAACATCATCGGTATACTTTCCATAAAAGATGTATTAATGGCAATTGCTAAAGATTGTGCCAGTTTGGAAAACTCGGTAGAAGAGTTCATGCGCCCGGCTTATTTTACGCCAGAAACCAAAAAAATAAGCGAACTATTTACCGAAATGAAAGAAAACAACTTCCGAATGTGCGTGGTTATTGATGAATATGGCGGTACGGCTGGTATTGTTTCGCTTAGCCGCTTAATGGAAGAAATTGTCGGCCCGGTGGGGGATGAATTGGCTGCAGCGGAAAAAGAATATGAAGCTATCAATGAATATACCTTCCAGATAGATGGAGGTATGCGTATAGAAGAGGCTAATGAAGAACTGGGCTTAGATCTTCCGGAAGGGGAATACGAGACTGTAGCCGGGTTTATCCTGAGTTTTTTGGGCAAATTCCCCCGGCAGGGGCAAGTACTGCGTTACAATGGGCTCAAGATTGTGGTTACCCGTATGAAGGGTAAAAAAATAAAAGAGGTTCTGGTAACCCAGGAAGCCAAGCAACAGGATGCAGCGGCTGCGGCTTAGGTTTTCAAGGGGCGCTCGTCTCAAATATATTTCCCATTTGGATTTAATTCGTCTGTGGCATAGAGCTTTCCGACGCGCCGGGCTTGAGCTGGCTTATTCAGAAGGTTTCAATCCTCACCCCAGGATTCACATAGCAGCACCACTCCCATTGGGGGTAACAGGTGAATCAGAACTAATGGATGTGGTATTTGCCCGGGAATATTCTCCACATTATATACTCACGATGGTTAACCAGCAGCTCCCGGATGACCTGGAGGTAAAACAGGTTATGGTGGCGGCTCTGAATGCTCCATCTTTGCAGGGTCAGGTGCGCCGGGCGCATTACAGGGTTGAAGTATCAGTTGGCAACAGCCGGCAGGAAGTGGAAGCGGCGATTGCTAATCTGCTTGATCTGGACAATTTACCGTGGACTCACCGACGTGAAGAGAAGACGCGTAGTTATGATTTAAGAAGCCAGATATATGATATTTGGATTGAAGAAGCGACCCCTTCAATAATTATTATTGGTATGGATTTACAGTGCGATAGCGGTGGTTCCGGCCGGCCGGAACAGGTGGTGAAGGCACTTGGGCTCCCGCCGCCAGTTTCCATACACCGCACAAAGTTGGTAATAGAAGCAAACTAGGAGTTTTTGATTTTTATGGCTCGAATTATTCTGGCACGTCACGGAGAAACGGAATGGAACAAGCTCATGAGGGTTCAGGGCGGCAAGAGTGATGTCCCCTTGAATGATTTTGGCAGAAGCCAGGCTCAAAAAGCGCGTGACTTTTTACATAAGGAAGTCTTCCACGCCGTTTATGCAAGCCCGCTTTGCCGTGCACTGGAAACCGCACGTATTATCACTGAAGGCCGCAGCCTTGATATTATTACGGTGCCGGAACTGGTAGAAATCGATGCAGGGGATTACGAAGGCATTTTTACATCTGACCTCGGTCGTCGCTTTTCCCAGGTTGTATCCGAGCTGGACGAAAACGCCGAGCTGGCTTGTGCGCCTGGAGGGGAATCCCTTTCCATGGTGCAGGAGCGTGGCTGGAAAGTTATAGAAGACGTTCTGGCTAAACATAACGGTGAAACGGTGCTGGTTGTTACCCATTATTTTGTTATTCTTACCATCGTCTGTAAAGTGTTAAATTTGCCGCTCGTCAATATAAGCCGGTTTTACATGGACACCGGTGCCATAAGCACTATCAACCTGAATGGCTCCATCCCCAGGCTGGAAATGTTTAATCTTCTTCCTTGAATTTCGGAGCGAGTTTTTAAGATGACTTGTGAAGACGCTTCAAATTTGGAACAACAGCTAATAGAAGGCTATCAGGCTAGAGCCGAGGAAGAGGCTCGATGTGCTAGCGAATGGGAAATCGTATCTGTGGAAAACTGGCCGGAATAAAGCACCTTCCAAAACTT
>JAQUNW010000070.1 GCA_028717385.1 Dehalococcoidales bacterium
TATCCCGGCCGGGGTGCAGGATAAAAACGTATCTTCCCCGATAACCATTTTCCCAAGGCTGTAGGGGTGGAAGCCATCAACATCCTTTTTGGGATCTATCGCCAGCAGGATTTCGGTTTCATTAATACATTTTGGCAGGGGAACCTGTACCAAAATACCATGAACTGCAGGTTCGGCATTCAACTTATGCACCAAGCCGAGCAACTCTTCCTGGCTGGTACCAGCTGACATTTGATAGTTAAAAGAAGCGATCCCCAGATTTTCGCAATTTTTAATCTTTAAGTTTACATAAACATGACTAGCCGGGTCGTCGCCAACCAAAACAGTCGCCAAACCTGGTACGAGGGAATATTTATTCTTCAACTCAAAAACTTGGTTTTTGAGTTCCTCCTTAATCTCTTCAGCAATTTTTTTACCGTCGATCAATCTTGCGGGCATAATTTCTCCTTTTTCAATTTACACAACCTGCTTCTGATAAATACGTCTTTGCCAGCAATATTTTTACTAATGCCAGGTTATTATTGAAGGGAATCTGCTCATGTCTGTATGTGGTAAAAAGAGGCTGGCTACATAATTATCCATAAACAGCCGATTTTCCGATAACTCTATGCTGGTCATCGTATCGGCGATTTTCAACATATCCTGGTACATCTCCAGGGAAAGAATTGCTGAATAAGCTCCCATGAGAGAGCCATTGCCGATGAACTGGAATTTATCCCTGGCTATGTCAGGCAGCAGCCCAACTTTTATCGCATTATCAATATCGATATGACTGCCGAATGTGCCAGCTATGATAATATTATCAATTTCACTCATATCAATTCCAATGCTTTCAGCAAGTGTCTGGCAACCTGCATAGATAGCCGCTTTCGAGCGAACGAAATTATCCACGTCTACTTCTGTAAGTACGATGTCTTTTCCGATAGAAGTTTGTTGAGCTTCAACAATGATATACTCAAAACCATCTTCTCCCTGACGGAGGCGCTTGCACGCTGACTCAGAATTGAACTTGCCATTTTGCCCCAGAATGCCAGCGGAAAATAGCGCTGAAATTGCATTTATTAATCCGGAACCGCAAATTCCAGCCGGGCTTTTGTTACCTATCACTTTTATTAAAGGTTGATCAAATGGATTTGGAAGCTCAAATCCTTCGATTGCCCCATTGATTGCCAGCATGCCATATTTAATTCCTCCGCCTTCGAAGGTTGGGCCGGCACTGCAAGCGGCAGTTACCATCCAATCCCGTTTGCCCAGAACTATTTCTCCGTTGGTGCCAATATCGATGTACAGGCTGGTTTGTTCACGATTGTGCATACTACAAGCTGTAACCCCGGCAACAATATCGCCACCGACATAGCTAGCCACCACCGGGATAATGTTTACATAACAATGTTTGCCGAGGTTAATACCCAGGCGGTCAGCTTTAATCAGCGGTAGGCTGTTAACAGCCGGTACATATGGTGAAAGTCTTAACGGTTCCGGATTTATTGCAAGCAGGAGTTGTACCATTATTGTATTGGCAGCAATTACCACCAGGCTAACGTTTTCGTTCTCTATTCCCGCTGAACAGGTCATGTTTTCAATCAGTTTGTTGAGTGTATCGGTGGTTAAACGCTGAAGCGCTTCGATGCCTCCAGGCCTATGGCAATAGGCGATCCGGCTTATTACATCATCTCCGTAATCTCTCTGCCGGTTATAGGTGGTTTCCTCTGCCAGGATCTTACCGTTTTCCAGAGCTATCAATCGTCCGCGGACTGCAGTAGTACCTATGTCGAAAACTATACCGTAATTATCCGCAGAAGTATCTCCACTCTCCAATCTCGAAAGTAGTGGTGCCGGAGATGACCTTATAATTGTAGCAGTAACCTCCCAGTTTTGGTCTCTTACCACCTCTGGAATTGTTTTCAGGGCGTCGTAGTCAATACATATATTGTTGTAACCAAGGTTCTTCAGGCTGTACTTAAGGCGTTTAAGGTCAGGGCTGTTGTCTTCTGGTGTCGGAACAGGCAGCTTTATTACCAGCTTGCAGACAAGTGGATTTATTGCCGGCAGCGATTCTGGCAAATAGAAAGTCCGGCTTGCGGCTGGTTCTTCCGGATTGATGGTATTGGGCACTACTTCAACTGTTACATCACCCGAAATGTAACTCTGGCATGCCAGTCGGACACCACTTTTAAATTCGTCTTCGGGGATGGTATCTGAATATGCGCTATCCAGCTGCCCTTCTCTTACTATTATCCGGCACGAACCGCAGGTTCCCGAGCCGCCACATGTTGTGCTTAGATGAATACCAGCTTTCAGGGCGGTTTTAAGAATAGACTCACCGGAGCTTCCTTTTACAATGATATTATCCGGTAAGAATCTGATGTTGTATTGCACGCTCGGTTTACCAGTCAATAATATTGCCCTTCTTTGCTTAATCCTTTACTGCTTGACACTAGAATAATCCCTTTACTTTACCCGTTTCAGTATCTACGTCGATTCTACGATAAGCCGGATCGGAAGAGGTGCCAGGCATGAGTTTAATCCCGCCGGCTACCGGAACTATAAAACCGGCCCCTCCGTAAGTAAGTATATCGCTTACCGGTAATTCCCAACCAACCGGGCGGCCTTTTATTTGTGGGTCGTGGGACAGGCTAAGGTGGGTTTTAACCATGCATACGGGGAAGTTTCGCATTGTCTCTTCTTTTTCCAGTCTTTCAATTTTACTCATTG
>JAQUNW010000071.1 GCA_028717385.1 Dehalococcoidales bacterium
ACGTCTACAGAAGGCCTTTGTGTGGCCAAAACCATATGAATTCCCGTGGCTCTACTCATCTGGGCAATTCTGGTAATGGAATCCTCGACCTCTACAGGACTAAAAAGCATAATATCCGCCAACTCATCAATGAAAAGAACAATATATGGAAGAGCCTGAAATCCGGACATTTCGTTATAAGACTCGATATTTCTGGCACCGGCTTGAGCAAAGAGTTTATAGCGTCTATCCATTTCAGCCATAATCCAGCGAAGAGCAGAAATTACTTTATCCGGCTCAACTATCACAGGAGAAAGAAGGTGCGGCAAATCACCATAACGGGTCAGTTCTACCCGTTTGGGATCGACCAGAATAAGCTTAACTTCGGTTGGTGCCGCTCTAAAAAGAATCGACATTAAAAATGCATTTATACAAACTGATTTTCCTGAACCTGTCTGTCCGGCGATCAAAACATGTGGCATTTTTGCTATATCCGCAATTATCGGTTTACCCGAAACATCAAGTCCCAGAGAAACCGCCAATTTGGATTTGGCCCCCTGCATTTCTTGAGACTCCATGATTTTTCGAAGAGGCACGAATTCAGCTGAACGATTTGGAAGCTCAATTCCGACAAGATTACGTCCCGGGATCGGAGCTTCGATTCTGATGGTTCCGGTCGGTGCCGAAAGAGCCAGTGCCAAGTCCCTCTCAAGCGATGTAATTTTGGAAAGCTTTGTTCCAAGAGCAACCTCTATGGCATATTGGGTAACTGCGGGGCCAAGATTAACCTCAACAACATGTGCCGTAATTCCAAAAGACTCCAAAGTTTTTTCGATAGTTGCAGCGTTACCTTTAATATCGCCTCGTTCCGCGTGGCCTCCGTCGGAGTCTCCAAGAATATCAATTGTGGGGTACCTCCAAACAGTTTCTTCACCGGGAATGTTACTGACAAGCTTTTGTTCCAGAGGCTCTTTTGGAGGAACAGCGGGAGTTCCTGCTTTGGCATTTACGGGAGATATTGCATTTCCGCCAATCACTTTCATCTGCCCTCTTGGCATAGCAACTCCGCCCACCTTAATCTGCGTTTTATCTCCATGGATATACACACCAGCATGCCTGAAAAATTCTTTCAGTATTTTATACACCTGATCAATTGAAGTATTAAAAAGTATTATCAAACCGATAAACCCAACCCCTGCGTATACAATACCCGCTCCAACCCCCATGATGAGTGCAGCTATAGAATCCCAAATTGTTTTTCCTGCGATTCCGGATCTACTCAGAGCTACCACCGAAAGAAAAAAAAGGAGTCCGCCCACAACCACATTCGGCTGTCCAAGAACAAACTTTGTTTTCGAAAGCAAAAAAGCAAATGAAAGAAATATAAAAGGCAAGAATATTGACGACCAGGAAAAATAATTTAAGAGAAAGTCATTAAATTTGATAAAGACCATTCCCTGGCGGGAAAAAGAAACTAAGATGAGTCCCGCAAAAATGAAGAAAATTATTTGGGAAATCGAAAACATCGACTCTATTTTGAGTTTTAATCTGAATGACCTTTTTGTAAATCTTTTTCTTTTCTTACTCATTGCTTAAACCTCCACGACTACCGGTAGTATCATTGGGCGCCTGCCGGTTTTTTGATAAAAATATCTTTCCAGGAAATCAATGGCAATGTTTCTGGCCACATTCGAATTTATCTTTTTCTTTTTTTGTAGTGCCCCTACAAGCTCTTTTGAGGCATCTTCCAGAATTTTTCCGTATTTCTGCTCAAAAACAAATCCGCGGCTAAGAATTTCAGGATTTTCCGTAAGGATACTTTCATTCCTGTCGAAATGAATTATGGCAATAACTATTCCTTCTTTCGAAAGAATGTGGCGGTCCCTTAAAACTACATTACCCACGTCTCCAATTCCCAATCCGTCGACCAAAACTTCTTTAACGGATATTCTTCCAGAGCGCCTGGCATATTGGTTTGAAAATTCAACAATGTCACCGGACTCTAATTCCAAAATATCGTTTTCGGAGGCCCCCATACTTTGAGCGATTAGCCCGTAAGCTCTCATATGCCTTATTGTTCCACCGATAGGAATAAAGTATTTAGGTTTGACAAGGGCAAAAAGCATCTCAATATCCTTCTGACAGCCGTGACCTGAAACATGCAGATCCTCCTGCATGTCATAATAATGAACGTCAATATTGTCCTCAATTAATTTATCAACCAGGTAGTCGACATTCGCTTTACTTCCGGGAGGTGCGGGATCGGCAGAGAAAATGACCGAATCTCCTTTTCCTATTGTAAGAAAATCATGCTCCCCGATTATTAAACGGTACAAAGCGCTCCCCGACTGTCCGTAACAACCCGAGATAATAAAAAGGAGTTGATTCGGAGGAATTTTCGCCGCATTTTTGGCCTTTATAACAACGCCCTCCGGATAGAAAAGGTATCCCAGATCTTTGGCAATTTGGGCTTTTCTCTCAATTGAACGGCCTACCAGCACAACTTTTCTTCCCAATTTCTGTGCAACGTTTATTGTTTGTTGCATACGGCTAATGTTACTTGAAATTGTAGTCAGATAAATTTTGCCTTTAATTTTTCGGGTGACAGC